>JBOHSC010000206.1:0-2264 GCA_050733115.1 Gemmatimonadales bacterium | reverse complement strand
CTCTCCCAGTAGCGCAGCACGTGCGGCTTGAGATCGGTCAGCGCGCACACCTCGCCGATCGAATAGAATTCCTGGACCGGTCGTGTGGTGGTCATCTCCACTGCTCCGGTTTGAGTTCACGTCCCATGAGCTCCGCCACGCCCTCACGCGGTGCCTTGCCGCTGAACAGCACGTCACACACCTGATGCACGATCGGGAGCTCGACCCCGTGCCTGGCGCCCAGTGCCGCGCCGGCGAGCGCCGCGTTGACGCCCTCGGCCACGGTCCGATGGGAGGCTCGATAGGCCTCGAGCGTCTGCCCCCCAGCGAGCGCAAGGCCGAGCGCGCGGTTCCGGCTCAGACTGCCTGTCGTCGTGAGCACCAGGTCTCCCATTCCGGCCAGCCCGGCGAAGGTGAGTGGGTCGGCGCCCATCGCGAGGCCGAGCCGGCTGATCTCGGCAAGCCCGCGTGTGATCACCGCCGCTCTCGGATTGTGTCCGAGGCCGAGACCCTCGAGTATCCCGGCGGCGATGGCGATCACGTTCTTGAGTGCGCCGGCAAGCTCCACACCGACCACGTCGTGCCCGGTGTACACCCTGAAGCTCGGTGTCGCGAACACCTGCTGCGCCTCGAGCGCGGCGTCCGCATCGGCCGAGGCCGCCACCACCGCCGTCGGCTGGCCCTGGCATACCTCGGCCGCGAAGCTGGGTCCCGACAGGGCCGCGAACCTTGCCTGAGGCACGCACTCCGCGAACACCTGGGACATCAGCGAAAGGGTGTCGGTCTCGATGCCCTTGGTGGCGCTGATCACCAGCGTTCCCGGCGCGATCGCATCGGCCACCAGCGTGGCCACCGATCGCACGGCGTGGCTCGGCGGCGCCGACACGACCACCGTGGCACCCGCGACGGCCGCGCGGGGATCCGACTCCGCGCTGAGCGATGCGGCGAGAGGGATCCCCTTCAGAAAAAGCGGGTTTTCCCGATCACGATTGATGGCCTCGACTACCTCGGGCTCGAAGGCCCATATCTTCACTCGGTCGCCCTTGCCCGCCAGCAGATTCGCCAGTGTGGTGCCCCAGCTGCCGGCCCCCAACACGGCGATATCGCTCACGGGTTGCCGGTAGGCGCTGCCCGGCGCCCGAAGCGGTTCTCGGTCCCCTTGAGCAGCCGGACGATGTTGGCTCGGTGGAACCAGATGATTGCGGCCGCCACCGCCACATCGAGCCAGAAGATGGCCGGCTGCTCGGGCGGATCGAGGAGCTGCACCGCCGCCGGGAAGATGGCGGCTGAGGCAATGCTGGCGAGCGACACGTAGCCGCTCAGCATCACGATCACCAGCCACACCGCGAACGATACACCGAGTGCGATCGGGGTCAGACCAAGCATGACGCCCGCCGCGGTGGCGACGCCTTTGCCACCCTTGAATCCCACGAATACCGAGTAGACGTGGCCCACCACCGCCGTCATTCCGCAAATCAGGGCAAAAAGCTCGGACGACGAAACCCGAGGAGCGAAGACGAGCACCGGGATCAATCCCTTTCCCGCGTCGAGGAGGCCGACGGGAATGGCGAACCGCCAGCCGAGTACGCGGTAGAGATTGGTGGCGCCAAGATTCCGGCTGCCGTGTTCGCGAAGATCGATACCACGGAAGAGACGCGCGGTGAGATAGCTGGTGGGAATGGCCCCGAGAAGGTAGGACGCGAGGAGCCATGGGAGCATGGCCGTCAACGCCGGGACCCTCGCCGGGTGAATCGCAGGCGCAGGGGGGAGCCGGTGAACGGCCACACCGACCGGAAGCCGTGCACGAGGTATCGCTGGTACGACTCGGGCACATCGTCAGGGCGGTTGCTCACGATGGCGAACGTCGGCGGCGCCGTGCCGATCTGGGAAGCATAGAGAAGTTTGACCTCCTCTCCAGGCTTCTGTGGTGGCGCGGTACGCTCGAGCAACGAGGCGAGCACCTTGTTGACCTCGGCGGTCGGAATCCGTTGCTGGCGTTCGTCGGCTACCTCGAGGATGAGGTCGAGAATCTTCCGGACCCGCTGCCCGCTCAGTGCCGAGACGTACACGAAGGGCACGTAGCGAAGGAAAGGCGCCTTCACGATGAGCTCTTCCTGGCCCCGGTGTGCAGTGTTCGCATCCTTCTCTTCAACCAGGTCCCACTTGTTGACGACGATGATCAGCCCGCAGCCTCGATCCCACGCCTCGGTGGCAATGCGAAGGTCCTGGTTGTGCAGTCCGACCACGGCGTCCACCACCAGCACGCAGACCTGGGCGCGCTCGAT
>JBOHSC010000205.1:0-4522 GCA_050733115.1 Gemmatimonadales bacterium | reverse complement strand
CATGGAGGGTGAGGACTTCTCGGGTGAGTGGCGCGGCCGCCGGAAGGATGGCGCAACGGTCTGGCTCGACATCAAGACGACCCTGGTGCGAGGTCGCCAGGGCGAACCCATCGGGTTCATCGGTGTGGCCAAGGACATCACCGAGCGGAAGCGGACCGAGCAGGCCCTCCGCGCCAGCGAGGAGCGATACCGGGCGTTCATCGAGCAGACGGCCGAAGGCGTCTGGCGGGTCGAGCTCGAGGAGCCCATGCCGCTTGGCCTTCCGGAGGACGATCAGGTTGACCACTTCTATGCCTACGCCGTCATGGGCGAGTGCAACGACGCTATGGCTCGCATGTACGGCCTCGCCGAAGCCTCCGAGCTGACCGGCGTCAGGCTCGGCGATCTCCTGCCTCGCTCCGACCCCCACAACGTCGAGCTCCTGCGCAGCTGGGCACGCAACGGGTACCGTCTCATCGAGGCGGAGTCGCACGAGCGCGACGTCCAGGGTCGCGACCGGTACTTCCTGAACAACTTCATCGGGATCATCGAGAGCGGGAGGCTGCTTCGCGCCTGGGGCTCGCAACGCGACATCACCGAGCGCCGGCGCGCCGAGGCGCAGCTTCGTCAGGTGGACCGGCTGGAAGCCGTGGGGCAGCTGGCCGGCGGCGTGGCCCATGAGGCGAACAACCAGATGTCGGTCATCCTCGGATGCGCCGAGTTCGTGCTGAAGAGGGAGGACATCCCCGGGGTCGTGCGTGACGATGTGGAGCACATCCGGCGAGCCGCCGAGCGCACCGCGGGCATCACCCAGCAGCTTCTGGCATTCAGCAGCCGACAGCTACTTCACCTCCAGGTGCTCGACGTGAACGCGACGGTCCGGCAGCTCGAGCCGATCCTGCGGCGGACTCTGCTGCCCGACCAGCGGCTCACCGTGCACACGAGGGCGGATCCCGATCTGGTGTGGGCTGATGCCGGCCAGCTCGACCAGGTGCTGCTCAACCTGACGCTGAACGCACGCGATGCGATGCCGAAAGGCGGGCTGGTAACGGTCGAGACGAAGACGGTCCATCTCTCCCCCGAGTACGCGTCGGAAAAGGAGGGAACCGAAGTGGAACCGGGGCCGTACGTGATGATCGCGGTGAGCGATACCGGGCACGGCATGGACCGGGGGACGTTGTCGCGCGTCTTCGAGCCCTTCTTCACCACGAAAGCGGTCGGGCGCGGAACCGGACTCGGGCTCTCGACGGTATACGGCATCGTGAAGCAGTGCGGCGGATTCATCTGGGCCTACAGCGAGCCCGGCATCGGGACCACGTTCAAGACCTATCTTCCGCTCGCCGAACGGGGGTCTCCAGACGACCGCCTGGTCTCGGGAGCGTTGCGCGCGAAGAGCGGCGAGACGGTGCTCCTGGTCGAGGATGAGCCGATGGTGCGCCGGGTGGTGGGACGGGTCCTCACGGATTTCGGCTATATCGTGGCCGAGGCGGGTAACGGGCGGGATGCACTGGCGTGGCTCGCCGCCGCCGGGGGCCCACCCGCGCTCGTCGTGACCGACCTGATCATGCCTGAGATGGGGGGCCGTGACCTCGCCGCCCTGCTTGCCGAGCGTTTTCCCGACCTGCCCATTCTGTTTACCTCCGGCTATACCGACAACGATGCGGTGAGGCGTGAGCTCATCGAGGAAAACCGGCCCTTCCTCCAGAAGCCTCTCGCCCCCGATACCCTCCTCCGGGCCGTTCGCAGCCTCCTCGACGGGGCCTAGTGAGAGACGCCCTCGCCGGCTGCCTTCTCGGGCAGGCGCTCGGCGATGCGCTCGGCCTCGTCGTCGAAGCCGCTCCGCCCGAATCTGCCGAGGAGTACGTTGCCGGCTACCTGCTGACCGGCCACGCCGGCGAGCGGGCCCATCCCCTCTTCGAATTCGGCCAGTACAGCGACGACACCCAGCTGGCGCGCGAGCTCCTTCTCAGCATGCGCGATGCCCATGGATGGGATCCGGCCGTGTTCGCCGGGCGGATCGCGCTGCTCTTCAGCGAGGGTCGAGACGTGGGGGCGGGCGCAGGAACTCGCGCCGCCGCCGCACGGTTGCAGGCCGGGGTGCCATGGAGCGAGGCCGGCACCCCGCCCCCATACGCGGGCAATGGCAGCGCGATGCGCGCCGCGCCGGTGGGCGTGATCTTCCACGACGATGTCCCGCGACTGCTGCACGTGGCGACCGAGCAGAGCATGCTCACTCACACCGACACGCGGTGCAGAGCCGGGGCGATCGCGGTGGCGGGGGCCGCCGCGCTGGCGGCCTCGCGGGAGCCGATCGTCGCCGGGGAATTTCTCGACCGTCTGGCGGCGTGGGCCGGGCACGAAGACCATGCGATGGGGCGCGCGATCCGCCTGATCGGCGGCTGGCTGGATCTGCCGCCGGAGATTGCGGCCCATCGACTCCACAAGTCGGGACTCGATTCGGCGCGCATGGGGCCATGGAGAGGGATCCCGGGGCACGTGGTGCCGAGCGTCGCCTGGAGTCTCTACTCGTTTCTTCGCACCCCCGACGATTACTGGGCCACGGTGTGCACCGCCATTGGCGTCGGTGGCGACACCGACACGATGGCCGCGATGGCGGGAGCGATCTCCGGCGCGCGACTCGGCGCCGGTGCGCTTCCGGCGGCGCTGCTCACGCGACTCACCGACCGGGGTGCGTGGGGGGCGGCCGACCTCACGGAATTGTCGGACGATTGCGCCCGGATCTTCCACTCTCCCGCCTCTCCCTCTTGAGCGCCCGGGTAGGAGTGTTATTCTTGCCCAACGTTCCCTTTTCGCAGGCGAGGCGATCATGCCCCACGGCAGGATCTACCAGGACATCATCGAGACGGTCGGCAATACGCCGCTCATCCGGCTCACCCGGCTCGGAACCGGCCTTCCCGGACGGATCGCGGTGAAGCACGAGGGTTACAACCCGTACGACTCGGTGAAGGACCGCATCGGCGCCGCCATGATCAACGACGCCGTGGAGAAGGGGCGACTGCGGCCCGGCATGGTCATCGTGGAGCCGACGAGCGGCAATACCGGGATCGGCCTGGCGTACGTCGCCGCGGCCCGCGGGTACCGCTGCATTTTCACGATGCCCGAAACGATGACCCTCGAGCGCCGCCTCATTCTCCGCGCGCTCGGCTGCAAGCTGGTGCTGACGGAAGGGCCCAAGGGAATGCGCGGTGCAATCGCGCGCGCCGAGGAGATTCTGGCCAGGCTCGGCGACCGTGGGTGGATGCCGCGCCAGTTCGACAATCCGGCCAACCCCGCCATCCACTACCGTACTACCGGTCCCGAGATCTGGACCGACACCGAGGGCAAGGTGGACATCTTCGTCGCGGGTGTGGGGACCGGAGGCACCATCACCGGCGCCGGGCGCTACCTGCGCGAGCAGAAGCCCGGAATCCGCATCGTCGCGGTGGAGCCGGCCGAGAGTCCGGTGTTGTCGGGAGGCCAGCCGTCTCCGCACAAGCAGCAAGGCATCGGCGCCGGCTTCGTACCGGGCAACCTCGATACCAAGATCTACGATGAGGTGATCCGCGTGAGCAACGACGACGCCATCGCCACCACGAGGCGACTGGCGCGTGATGAGGCCATCTTCGCGGGAATTTCCTCGGGCTCGATCACCTGGGCGGCCCTCCAGATAGCGGCCAGGCCGGAAAGCGCCGGGAAGCTGATCGTCTCGATCATCTGCGATTTCGGTGAGCGCTACCTTTCGAATCCAGTCTATGCCGATTTTCCCGATGCCGAGTTTTCGGATCTGGACGAGGCGTTGCAAGAGCCGGCCGCGGTCGCGTAGCCGATCGTCAGTACTAACTTGCTGTAAGAACATGATTTACGGGACGCATATAAAGTGATTTATGAGGTCGGCTGAGGGCCGATGCGGCGGAGTGACGATGCTCCGCCGCGACTGTTTCCGGTTCGCGCGCCCGGTCCGACTATTTTTCGCCTTCACCCGTCCACCACAATTTCATCCGAGGCGCACGCCCCGTGACCACTCCCGCCCGCCCGCCCGCTGGAGCCCCGACTCCGCCGGAGCGCATCGACCACATCTTCGGCGCCGATACCTTCTCACGAAGCACCATGCGCCAGCGGTTGCCGATGGAGGTCTACCGCAGTCTGCTACGCACGATCGATCAGGGGGAGCCACTCGATCCCGCCGTGGCCGATGTGGTCGCCGCGAGCATGAAGGACTGGGCGATCGAGAACGGCGCCTCGCACTACACGCACTGGTTCCAGCCGCTCACCGGTCTCACCGCCGAAAAGCACGACTCCCTCGCGGCGCCGGACGGGACGGGCGGGGTGGTGTTCAATTTCTCCGGATCAGAGCTGGTGCAGGGTGAGCCCGATGCCTCGAGCTTTCCGTCGGGTGGGATCCGCGCGACGTTCGAGGCGCGCGGCTACACGGCGTGGGACCCGACGAGCCCCGCGTTCATCCTGCGCAACCCGAACGGCTCGTTCCTGTGCATCCCGACGGCCTTCGCGTCGTGGACCGGCGAGGCGCTCGACCACAAGATCC
>JBOHSC010000204.1:0-2760 GCA_050733115.1 Gemmatimonadales bacterium | reverse complement strand
ATGTGCAGTTCACCTGGGTACGCGGCCACCAGAATCATCCCAAGAACATCTACGCCGACCACCTCGCGGTGACTGCTGCACGCGAGCAGAAGACCTCCGAGGGGATCGTCGAATCGGGATTCGATGGCTGGCTCGCGGAGCAGCAGGCGAAGAAGAAATTCGCCGGCTACGACCCGGACGGGGCATACACCGAGCTGGAGCGGCGGATTCTGTCCGGAGAGTCGTTTCCTCTGGCGGACGAGCCGTAGCCGGTCGCGGAAGCGGCTCGACGGCGGCCTTGGCCTCGGGTGTCAGCGGAGCAGATAGCTCAGGGCCACCCTGCCCGTAACGGCATCCCCGGGAGCGCCGTAGATCTCTCCGGTGAGACCGAGTCCCGATGCCGCAACCCATGTCGCGCCGCCGAGCAACGCTCCCCGCGTCATGTCCACCTCGACCTTGGTATTGTCGAGCGCCCCGAATTGGTTGGTAAAGTTCACCTGGAACCGCGGATGCAGAACGTTGGCGCCGGCACCGACGAACGGGCGCACCCGCCCCCCACCGAGCGACCAGGCGAATATCCCCTCGACGCCGAGGATATTCGGGTGATAGTGGTCGTCCGACCGGGTGCCCAGGTAGCATTCCGTGGAGGGATCGGCCAGCTCCTCGTCATCACAGGTGATCGGGCCCTGGATGACCCCGAACGTTCCATGCGCCCGGAGCATCAGCTCGGTGCCACTGGCGCCGATGGGGAATCCCCGGGCAAGCGAGAAACCGACGAGATTGCTCTTCACCTGGTTGAGCCGGACCGGAGGCACCCAGCTCGCCTCGAGCTGGAGCCCACCCGGGAGTCCGATCGCCGCGCGCGGACGAGGATAGGCGAAGAGCAGGTCGGTGTTCTCGGGGCCCTTGCCCGGGCGGCAAATCGTGGGGGTGCGAATGTCCTCTGCGATCTTGGGGAGATAGGTGCCTTCGAGCATCAACCGCACGGCGCCCGGAGCGAGCGTCCCCGTCGATCCGGCAAAGGCGTAGGCGAGCGGCACCGAGTACGCCGCCAGCAGCTGAGCCTCGTGGGAGTCCTTGGGAGGCGTGCAGAGCCCCTGGGCGGCTACGGTGCAGGGACGAAAAAGCAGAGAAACCCAGAGTGCGGCCAGCGACGCGCGCATGCGATGTCCCTTCCTTGACACTGCTGGAGACGAGTTCTAACCTGCCTGACCGGCCGCAACACTGCGAGGAGATCGTTGACCGACCTGGAACGCTTCTTCCACCGGATTGTCCTTAATCTGGCAGCAACCGACGCCAGCCGCTTGCGGTCGCCCATCCCGCTGGCCGACATCCCCTTGTCCATCGTTCCGTATCGCACCAACCGTCGCGCATTGCAGATGGACAGCAGCGAAGAGTACGAGATGGTGCTGCTTCGTCTCTGCGCGGGCGAGGGGGGCTACCTTCGCACCGACCCCGACGAGGTCCGGTTGAAGTTCGAGGCCGAAGTGCGAAGCGCCAATCCCGACCTGGAGGTCATCCACCGCTTCGAGAACGTCTCCGTCGTCCTCCGGCCGGAGCGGGTGGCGCAGACGATGCTTCCCGCGTCCGGCCACATCGAAATGACCGAAGAGGTTGTCGAGCGTGATGAGGAAGCTGCCGGCGAACACCTGCCCGACGCCGAGGACAGCGGCGAATCGCAGTGCGTCTTCTGCGGCGGCTCCCTTCCGGGCCGCCCGGTGAACTTCTGTCCCCATTGCGGCCAGAGCCAGGTCGCCATGGTCTGTCCCGATTGCCACGCCGACGTCGAGCCGGGATGGCGTCACTGCGTCAATTGCGGGGTCTCGCTCGGTAGCCGCTAGTACGCCGGGCGCATCGCCCGGGCGCGCGTTATCCTTAGCCTAATCGCCACCCTGGATGCCGCCGTGTCCTGGAATATCTCGGTCCGCGCACATGACGTCGTCGCAGTGATCATGGGGGGCGGCGCGGGCACTCGGCTCTTCCCGCTTACCAAGGATCGCGCCAAGCCGGCGGTTCCCCTCGCCGGGAAATACCGCCTGGTGGACATCCCGATCAGCAACTGCCTCAACTCCGACCTGCGGCGGATCTTCCTCCTCACCCAGTTCAACAGCGGCTCCCTGCACCGCCACATCCAGGAGAGCTACCGCTTCGACTCCTTCTCCCCCGGATTCGTCGAGATCCTGGCGGCGGAGCAGCGGCCCGACCGCATGGACTGGTATCAGGGCACCGCCGACGCGGTACGACAGAACCTCAACCATCTCGATTCGTACCCCCACCGGCTGGTCCTCATTCTTTCGGGCGACCAGCTGTATCAGATGGACTTCCGCGGCGTCCTCGAGCAGCACGTGGCCTCGGGGGCGGAGATCACGGTGGCGACGACGCCGGTGCGCACGGAGGCGGCGCGCTCGTTCGGTATCATGGAGGTGTCGGACGACGGGCGCATCACCCGCTTCGTGGAGAAGCCGAAGGATCCGGCGGTGCTGGCCTCGCTGCGCGGCCATCCCGACGATCTGCCGGCCTCCATGGGCATTTACGTCTTCAACCGCGACGTGCTCGACGCGGCGCTGATGGGCAACGAGGCCGACTTCGGCAAGCACGTCATCCCGAAGCTCATCGACGAGCGGAGAGTGTACGCCTTCCGCCACCGCGGCTATTGGGAGGACATCGGAACCATACGATCGTTCTACGAGGCCAACCTCGACCTGTGCGAGCCGCTTCCACGCTTCAACTTCTACGATGCCACGGCGCCCATCTTCACCCACGCACGGTACCTGCCGGCCA
>JBOHSC010000203.1:0-5544 GCA_050733115.1 Gemmatimonadales bacterium | reverse complement strand
GGCGTGAGCCCGCGTTGGCACCGCGGGCGAGGAAGCGCGCCATCGTCTCGAACCTGACCCATCTTCCGTCCGGCCCGACACCACCCCGCAGCCAGATCCGGGCATAGCGCGCCAGATCGGACGCCGTCGAGAAGAGGCCTGCATGTCCCGCCACGCCGCCGAAGGCGACGGCATTCTGGTCGTTCACCTCACCCGCCACCGGATGGCCGCGCCAGATTCCGCTCGGCGCGATCCGCGTCCTCAGCTTCTTCCCCGGCTTGAACATCGTCTCATGCATGCCGAGCGGGGTGAAGATCTCGTGCGTGGCGAAGCGATCGATCGAGGTTCCCGCCACCCTCTCCACCACCAGTCCCAGGAGCATGGCATTGAGATCGCTGTAGACCGCCGAATCGCCCGGCGGGCGAAGGAGCGGCTGGGCGTACAGGATGTCGATCGCCCTGGCCCTGCTGCGGGCCTTCTGGTACAGGGGGATGTAGCTCTTGAGGCCGCTCGTGTGGTCGAGCAGCATCCGCACCGTGACCTGCTTCTTGAGCCCGCCAGAGAAGCGGGGGAGGTACTGCCCCACCGGCGCCTCGAGATCGAGCTTCCCCTCGTCCACCAACTTCATCGCCGCGCTCATGGTGGAGACGATCTTGGTGATGGAGGCGAGGTCCCAGATGGTGGAGTCGGGGCTTGGAACCGGGGAGGCGGGGTCCCAGGTGAGGTGGCCGTAACCGCGGGCGTAGAGCAGGGAATCGCCACGCCCGATGATCACGACGGCGCCGGGATAGACGCCGCGATCAATGCCCGCGCGAGCGGCATCGTCCACCTGGACGGCCGACTGCGAGGCTGCGGGAGCGGCGGTCATCATCGCGATCGCGACCGGGAGCCAGGGTCGCCGAAGGAGCGAAGGAATGCCTCTTACCTGCCGTCCCCGAGCACGTCGCGCACCGGTCCGGGAGGAAGGCGATAGAGCACCGACGCCGTCCTCCGGTCGCGCGCGCTGAGAATGCTGGTGCGGGTGGCGGGGAACATCACATCACTCGAATCGGAAGAATGGGGAAGACCGAGCGCGTGGCCGGCCTCGTGGACGGCCACCGCGAGCAGCGCATTGTCGGGGAATGGTATCCCGGTGCTGGTGCGCAGCGCCAGCGAGATCATTGCGCGGCGCACATGTCCCGCCTGGTCCCAGGTCAGGTCGGTCTGGCCGGCGCGGTCAAAGTCGAACCGGTCGATCCAGTGTACGATCACGTCGGCGTCGCTCGTGTCACTCACGACGTCGAAGCGCACGCCGATGCCAATCGACTCCCACCGCTCCAGGGACTCGATCACGAACTCCTTCATGCGGGGGGTATAACCCGGTGCACCGCCCTCGATGATGGCGACGCGAATCGGCGCGCCCCACCGGTCGGGCCAGCGGCGTACCACCGAGTCGGTGGACAGCATGAGAGAATCGAGGTAGGTCGACCGGGCCTCGCGGGTGAGCTGCTCACGCGTGACCATCCGCGCGACGCGGTCTACCGCCGGCCGCTCTGAGGTTCCCGCGCGTCCGCCGCGCACACCCGTGCCCCCGACGTCGGCGTCGAGTGAGTGGGTGGCCGAGATCGTCGCATTGGCGGTTTCCAGCGGCGGGGCGCGGCGGCGCCCCTCCGCGAGGCGGTCGCCGATGACGATGGCCAGCAGGCCCAGAGTCACGATCGGAAGCGAATAGTGGCGGATCATACCTGAATATGGACCTCGGAAGTGCCGGCCCGCCAGAACCCCGGCTGGCGCCGGACGGCATGGCCATCTAAGATGTTGCCACCTGCGCCTTCGACCGGGAACCGGACCGCGGCGGCGCCGAAGATCCGGAGGACCCGCTGAAGCTGATGGATCGATTCGCCCGAGCGCTGGTGCGCCGGCGATGGGTGGTTCTTGTC
Organism: Gemmatimonadales bacterium; assembly: GCA_050733115.1. Lineage (GTDB taxonomy): Bacteria > Gemmatimonadota > Gemmatimonadetes > Gemmatimonadales > GWC2-71-9 > CAVVWJ01. Next base: position 3,646 of record JBOHSC010000203.1, on the reverse strand, counting down.
GTGTGGGTAGTGATCGGTGCGGTAGCCGCGGTGCGAGCGCCCGCGACTCCTGCGCTGCTCAATATTCGCGGTGGAAGCGAGCGGGAAACCGAGGCTTCCCGTACCGAGGACTTCCTCAATTCCCGCTTCAGCCGCCCGATTGGCGAGTTCTTCGCCGTCTCCCTCGAAAGCGAACGATCCTTTGAAGAGCCAGGTCCCCGACTGGTGCTCGACAGCCTGCTGGCTGTGCTCGGCCGTCAGCACTACGTCCGGGGGCTCGTCTCCTGGCCCGGGACCGGCGATACCACGTTCCTGAGCCGCGATAGGCGTGCCACCTTCTTTCTCGTTGCACTGGAAGCAACTAGGGGGGACAGCGCGGGCGCTCTTGTGGTCCCGGTGCGACAGTTGGTGCGCCATACCATCGCCGGAATGCCCCAGGCAGAGGGGGTCAGGGCGAGGGTGACGGGCCGGGCCCCCCTCGACCTCGACGTCCGCACCGTCGTGGCCCGCGACAGCGCCCAGGGAGAGGAGCGGCTCCTTCCCCTCACCCTCATCATCCTCATTCTCGCCTTCGGAGCCCTCGTGGCGGCGTTTCTTCCGCTCATCGTGGGCGTACTCGCGATCACGATCTCGCTCGCGATCATCGGCGTCATCGCCCGGTACACGCCGATGTCGGTCTTCGTGCTCAACATGACGACGATGATCGGCCTCGGTGTCGGGATCGATTACTCACTTCTCGTCGTCACCCGCTTTCGCGAGGAAACAGCGCGCGGACTTCGCCGGCGCGAGGCGGCGATGAGCACTCTCCGGACCGCCGGCCGGGCGGTGATCACTTCGGGGCTCACGGTAGTGGTGGGCTTCGGGGCGCTGCTGCTGACGCCACTCATCGAAACCAGGAGCGTGGGACTCGGCGGGCTCATCGTGGTGGCGGTGGCGGTGCTGCTTTCGATCACCCTCCTCCCCGCCCTGCTCGCGATCATCGGCCGCGACATCGACCGGCCCAAGTGGCTCGCGCGCCGCCTGGCCTGGTATCACTCGCCGCAGATCTGGGAAAAGTGGGCCCGCACACTGAGCCGGCACCCGGCGCGCGCGCTGATCTACGGCGGCGTGGTGATCGCCGCCCTCACGCTGCCGCTCCTCTGGATCAAGATCGGCCTCCCTTCGCGGCACTGGTGGCCGACAGGCACCGAGGCGGGCGAGGGGCTCGATGCGCTCTCGCGCATGGGCGTGGCGGGATTCATTCAGCCGGTGCGAGTGCTGGTGCAGCTCCCGGAGGGCCGGAGCGCCGTGGAAGCGACGTCGCTCCGCGGGCTCATGACACTGAGCGACTCGCTCCGGGCCGACCCGCGGGTGCGCGAGGTGCGAAGCCTGGTCGACCTCCAGCCCGCCGGATCGCTCCTCGGGTACTCGGTGCTCTACAGCGACCTCGAGGCGGCACGCACCAAGTACGCGAGCTTTCTGGACGCCTACCTCAGCACCGACCGCCGGATGACGCTGATGGACGTGATCCTCTCCGACACCACGTCGCTTACCACCGCCACCGACGTGGTAGTGCGGGCGCGGAAGCTGGCGCACAGCGAGCTTCGCGGCACGAAGGGGATGACGGTGACCGTGGGAGGGTATTCCGCCGCCGCCCTCGACTTCCAGGACGACCTCCTCGCGCGCTTCCCTCTGCTCGTGGTGCTCATTCTCGCCGCCACCGGCGTGATGCTCGCCATCGCCTTCAAGTCGGTACTGGTGCCGATCAAGGCCATCATCATGAATACCCTCTCGGTGGGCGCCACCTTCGGCCTCATCGTGCTCGTCTTCCAGCGTGGCGTTGGATCGCAGGTGTTCGGGCTCGACGGACCGACGTCGGCGATCTTCGTGGCGGTGCCGGTGCTGGTGTTCGCCGTCGTATTCGGCCTCAGCATGGATTACGAGGTGTTCCTGCTGAGCCGCATCAAGGAGGCGTTCGACCGGACGGGACGAAACACCCAAGCTACGATGGAAGGGCTGAGCGCCACCGCGTCGGTGATCACTTCGGCGGCGCTCATCATGATCCTCGTGTTCGGCATCTTCGCCTTCGCACGGGTGCTGGCAATGCAGTTGCTGGGCTTCGGGCTCGCGGTGGCGGTGCTGCTGGATGCAACGGTGATCCGGATGGTGCTGGTACCGGCGTTCATGCAGGCGATGGGGAGATGGAACTGGTGGCCTGGCGTGCGGAGGATACCGAGGAAGTCGGCGGAATACAGGGAACAGCGTTGAAGGGGGAGCTACCTACTTCCTTCCCGCGCTCATCGTCTGCCCCGCAAACTGTCCCAGCCTCATCGCGAACGTCACCACTGCCCATCCCACCACCACGAGGAGCAGGAGGCCCAGGATCGCCGCCGCGGCCGCGATCTTCCGCTTGCGCACCGGCTCCTCTTCCATCCGCGCCACCGAGGCGCCGCCACGCATGCGCGAGTAGGCCGCGCGGCGGACGGCCATCTCGGCGTCTTCGTCGAGTGCGGGCAAGGGCGCGGGTAGCGCCGGGAGGGCGAGCGCCGAACCGCCGGGCGGGCGGTACCGGGCACGCGCCTCCCAGGCGGCCCGCACTTCCGGGTGGAGACCCACCGGCTGCCAGCTCTGCCGGGCACCGTCGAACAGCGGGGTATCGGCGGAAACAAGCGCGGCTTCGAGGGCGTCGAGGACCGACTCGACGTCCGCGAAGCTCAGGTCGCCCGCCTGTGGATCGCTACAGAGAAACCGCTCCGCCATCGTCAGTCACCGCTTCGAGTCAAGCCAGTTTGGCCCCACCCCGATGTCCACCACCAGCGGCACCTTGAGCTCCGCCGCCTGCTCCATGTGGGTACGGACCAGGAGGCGCATGGTTTCGATCTCGGCTTCCGGCACCTCGAAGACCAGCTCGTCGTGTACCTGGAGAAGCATCCGGCTCCCGAGGGCGCCGTCGCGAAGCGCCCGGTGAATCCGGATCATGGCGAGCTTGATGAGATCGGCAGCGGAGCCCTGGAGCGGCGAGTTCTGGGCCAGGCGCTCCCCAAAGGCGCGCATGTTGAAGTTGCGGTCCTTGATCTCGGGAATGTACCGCCGGCGCTTGAAGATCGTCTCGACGTAGCCCTCGGTGCGGGCCAGCTCGATCTGGGTATCGAGGAAGGCACGCACCCCGGCGAAGCGCTCGAAATAGCCGGAGATGAACGCCTTGGCTTCGTCCTGCGAGATGCCGAGCTGCCGGCTCAGGGCGAAGGGGCCCTGGCCATAGATCGTGGCGAAGTTGATCGTCTTGGCTCGGGCCCGCATTTCGGGCGTCACCGACTCGATGGGCACGCCAAAGATGAGCGACGCCGTTTGCCGGTGGATGTCGCCTCCCCGGCGGAACGCCTCGATGAAGGCCGGGTCGCCCGACAGGTGCGCCATGAGCCGGAGCTCGATCTGCGAGTAGTCGGCCACGAGAAACAGCGAGCCCGGCCTCGGCACGAACCCGCGGCGAATCTCCTCGCCGCGAGGAGTGCGGACCGGGATGTTCTGGAGATTCGGTTCGGAGGAGCTGAGCCGTCCGGTGGCGGCGCCGGTCTGATTGAAGCTGGTGTGAATGCGGCCGGTCTTCCGGTTCACGCGCGTCGGCAGCGTGTCCACGTAGGTGCTTTTGAGCTTCTGCAGCTCCCGGTAATCGAGGATCAGCTTCGGG
>JBOHSC010000202.1:0-5751 GCA_050733115.1 Gemmatimonadales bacterium | reverse complement strand
GGACAGGAGATCGACGGGGTCGTCATGTCGGGGAGAAGCGTAAGCGGTAAGCGGGAATCGGGGAACGGGGCCCCCCTTCTCCCTGCTCCCCTCCCCCTTCACCTTTCACTATTCCCCGTTCTTCTTCCCCGTGCACCGGACATCCACGAATGACGCAGGGTAAACAGCGGTTCAGCGATGCGGCGGAGCGCCCGAGCCTCGAGGGTTTCCCAACCGGGCTCACGGGCGCGAGCAAGGACGACATCCTGGGGCTTACCCGGAAGTTCGGGGTGGACTTCCTCCGGCTGCAGTTTACCGACATCCTCGGCATCAACAAGAACGTCGAGGTGCCCCGCAGCCAGTTCGAGAAGGCGCTCGATGGGGAAATCATGTTCGACGGCTCCTCGATCGAAGGATTCGTGCGGATCGAGGAGTCCGACATGCTCCTCAAGCCCGACCTCGAGACCTACAGGATCCTGCCCTACGAGGACGAGGGCGGGCGGGTGGCCCGGTTCCTCTGCGACATCTACACCCCCGACGAAGAGCCCTTCGCCGGATGCCCTCGCACGACGCTGAAGCGTCAGCTTGCCCGGGCCCGCAAGTTGGGATTCTCCATGATGGCGGGATGCGAGGCAGAATTTTTCCTCTTCGAGGAGTCCTCCGACGGTGCCCCTACCACCGCGACGCACGACTCGGCCGCGTATTTCGACCTGAGTCCGGTGGACAAGGGCGAGGAGATTCGGAGAGTCATCGTCGGGCAGCTCACGGAAATGGGGTTCGAGGTCGAGGCCGCCCACCACGAAGTGGCGCCGGGGCAGCACGAGATCGACTTCAAGTACGCCGACGCGCTGATCACCGCCGACAATCTCACGACCTTCAAGTTCATCGTCCGCAACGTCGCCAACCGGTACGGCTTTCACGCCTCGTTCATGCCCAAGCCGATCGAGGGTATGAACGGCAGCGGAATGCACACCCACCAGTCGCTCTTCCGGGGCAAGGAAAACGCGTTCTACGATCCGAAGGCGGAGCACAAGCTGTCGAAGGTGGCGCTGAGCTACATCGAGGGGCTCCTTCAGCACGCGCGGGGATTCTGCGCTATTACCAACCCGCTGATCAACAGCTACAAGCGGTTGGTGCCGGGATATGAAGCGCCGGTCAATGTCGCCTGGTCGATGCGGAACCGCTCACCCCTCGTCCGGATCCCCGACCGCCGCGGGCTCGGCACGCGATGCGAGCTCAGGATGCCCGATCCGTCATGCAACCCGTACCTGGCGCTCACGGTGCAGCTCGCCTCCGGCCTCGAAGGGATCGAGCGTAAGCTGAAGGCACGCGAGCCGGTGAGCCGGAACATCTTCACAATGAGTTACCGCGACCGCCGGAAATACCGGATCGATGAGCTGCCGCGCGATCTCCACGAGGCGCTCGAGATGTTCGAGAAGGACGACGTTGTCACCGGGGCGCTGGGTGAACACCTCACCGAGCGGTTCCTCGAGGCCAAGCGCAACGAGATCCTGCAGTACAGCCTTCACGTGAGCCGCTGGGAGATCGACAACTACCTGGGGAGGTACTAGGGGCCGCCGGTGAGCTCGAGCGTCACGCTGCCGTAGGGGAGCGGCAGGTCGAGCTGGACAGGGAGGCGGCGGGCATCGTCGGTGAAGCGGACACCCATCGTGGTGCCGCGCGAGCTGGCCTCGACTACGAGAACGGGGACGGTCTGTCCGCTCGGCAGGCGCGCGGTGTCCCGGGCTACCACCCGCACCTGGATGGGGTTGTACCCGGTCTTGAAGTAGCGGGGAATCTGGTAGCTGCTGCCGACCTTCATGGGGATGGTGCGGAGGTAGTAGAGAAACGCAAGCTCGTCGAGTGGGTCGCTCGGCGCGACCCAGTCCTCCGGCTTGCCCTCGATCCGGTACCGGCTCGAATCGGGGATGATCAGATAGTGCTCCTCCTCCACGCTGTTGCCCTGGACGAGACGGCGATTGAAGCGGAGCGAGTTGAACGGTGTGGTGGAAACCCACGAGGTCAAATCGTAGCGGGCCCTCAGTCCCGGGGGCCCTCCCTGTCCGGTGGCATTGAAGACGAACGCCTCCTTCCCGCGCTCCCGGGCCATACTGCTCACCGTGACGCTGGCCGTCCCGATGGGAAACATGCCGAGCCGCGCCTCGTATCGCAGCGTCTCCCCGACTGCAAAGGGGAAGGGTGCGGTGAGGCGAGTAAGCAGCAAGGCCTGCACGAGAAGCGTGAGAACCGGCATGGGGAACTCGAGAAAAGAGCGGATGCAACTGTCGTTCGTGAATATATCCTGATGCCCGGCCCCTCTGCCTACCTGCTCGACCTCGACGGCACTCTCTACGAGGGAGGCGCCGCGATTCCCGGCGCCGTCGAATCACTCTCGCGCCTGAAACGGCGCGGAACGCCGTTCCGCCTGGTCACCAACACCACGACCCGATCTCGGGCAATGCTGGTCCAAAGGCTCGCTGCATACGGCTTCGAGGTAGAAGCGGAGGAGATCTTCACTGCGACCCTCGCCGGGGTTGCGTTGATCCGTTCCGCCGGATACCGGACCGTTGCACCGTTCGTGCCGCCCGGCGCGCTCGCCGATATGGCCGGGCTCAACCTCGCCGGCGGCACATCGGGGGCTCCCCCGGTCGAGGCGGCCGACGCCGTGGTGGTGGGCGATCTTGGCGAGCGCTGGACCTTTGCCCTCATGCAGGAGGCCTTCGGCCACCTGCGGGCGGGTGCGGTGCTGGTGGCCCTCTCGCGGGACAAGTACTGGAGCCAGGGAGGACGGCTCACGCTCGATGCCGGGCCGTTCGTGGCGGGACTCGAGTTCGCGGCCGGGACGAGCGCCGTGGTGGCGGGAAAGCCGAGCGCCACGTTCTTCGCCTCCGCGCTGGCGATCCTGGGCGAGCCGGCGGAAGCGGTCGCGATGGTTGGCGACGATCTCTGGTCGGATGTCGAGGGGGCGCAGCGGGCCGGCCTTCAGGGGTGGTTGGTTCGGACCGGAAAATTCCGGGATGAGCTGCTGAGTCACGCTTCCGTCACACCCGACCGAATCCTCGACAGCGTCGCCCACCTGCCCTGATTCCCATGATATCTTTGGGGACTCGTTGCAATGGAGTACTATTGCGGTTCGGGCATTTCCTGCCTCTGCTCGTCGCCGGTCTCTCCTTTCCATTGTCCGCCCAGACCCCTTCCGGCCCGGCGGCGTCCTCCGACAGCTCCTCGCCGGCTCTTCGAGGCGTGGAGCTCGACCGGCGCGACATCTTCGATCCCGAGGAGCGGGGCTTCGTCGCCCGACTGGGTAACGCGCTCCATATCCAGACGCGGGCTTCGGTGGTCCGGCGGGAGCTCCTTTTCCACGAGGGGGAGATCTTCGACTCGGCGAAGTTCGCCGAGTCGGAGCGCAACCTTCGCTCGCTCGGCATCTTCAGGCGGGTGCGGATCGACACGGTGCGGACCGACTCGGGGCTCGTCGCGCGGGTCACCACGAAGGACGGCTGGAGTACCCAGATCGATTACCGGTTCAGAAGCGCCGGCGGCCAGGTCGAGTTCACCATCGGGTTGATCGAGAACAATCTCCTCGGCACCGCGAGCTCCGCCGCGGTGCGCTATCGACAGACCACCGACCGGACATCGGTCGCCCTGGCATTCCGGCGGCCGCGACTCTTCGCGGGACGCATCGGAGTCGGCGCGCAATACGAGGACCGGTCCGACGGTCGGCTCGCCGCGCTCCTCATCGAGCAGCCGTTCTTCTCCCTCGCCACCCGGAGCGCCTTCTCCCTTTCCGGTGAAGACCATGATGAGCGCGTGCTTCGCTTCTTCGAAGGGGCGCGCGTTGCGCGCGACACCCTCTCGCGCCGGTTCACGATCGCCCGCGGAGCGGCGGCGTGGGCACTCAACGCCTCGGAGCGTGGTTTCATGCGTTTCGGGGTACAGGCCCAGGTGCGCCGGGACGACTTCGTGCCCGAGAGCCAGCCGGTGCCGTTCACCAAAACGGTAACGGGCGCCGTCGGGCCGTACATCGTGTGGAATCGCGCCAGCTTCCTGGTGGCCCGCGGGTACGCCGGATTCGCCAGGGAAGAAGATGTCGATCTTGGCGCCACCGTGCGGCTGGGCGTCATGGCCGCCCCCAAGGCGTTCGGTTACCAGAGCAACGGTGTGGCTCCTCTCCTGACCGCCCGACTGGGCGCGAGGATTCCGTTCGGCTTCGCATACCTCGAGGGGCTGGCCGGCGGCCTCTACGATGCCGGGGGCCTCGACTCGGGCACGGTGCAGCTCGCGGCGACCACCGTGCTCCAGCCGACGAGGCACCAGGTGGGAATACTCCATATCGAAGGCGGGTGGATCAGGAATCCTCTACCGGGATCGGAGTTCGATCTCGGACTGGGACAGGGGCCGCGCGCCTTCAGGAGTCATGCCTTCACCGGCGACCGGTCGATCTTCGCGACGGCGGAATATCGCGTCACCGTCGTGGACGATTTCCTCGGCATGGTGGGACTCGGCATCGCGGGGTTTGCCGATCACGGCGGCGCCTGGTACGCCGACTCACCACGGCGAACAGGATGGGACGCCGGCATCGGCATCCGCCTCGGGGCCAGCCGATCCACCGACACCGAGGCGCTCCGATTCGACCTGGCCCGGCGTTTCCCGAACGACGTGGAGAAGGGTGGCTGGGTGGTAACGGTAGGGAAGGGATTCGTCTTCTCGCCAGTCGGTAAACGGCCGTTATAATTAGTCACCCTTACCCGGACGCCTATGAGCACCCTGTCGGCCCTTCCCCGTCGCCGCAGATGGCCGATCCTCCTGGCGGTGCTGGTCATCCCGTTCGTGCTCTTCAGTCTCTACCTGGGATTGATGCTCACGTGGAGCTATTCGGATGGCGAGCGTGCGGGGGTTCTCCAGAAGTTTTCCCGCAAGGGTTGGTTCTGCAAGACCTATGAGGGCGAGCTTGCCATGACCACCGCTCCGGGCGTGGCTCCGGTCATCTGGGACTTCAGCGCCCGCGACAAGGCGACCATTCCCCAGCTCCGGTCGGCCATCGGCAAGCGCGTCATCGTCCACTACACGGAGCATCGCGGCATTCCCACCGCATGCTTCGGCGCCACCGCCTATTTCGCCGACAGCATCTCGCTCCAGCCGTAACCTCTTGGCCCCACCCGAAGTCTCGATAGCCGTCGTGCTCAATCCGGCGTCCGGCAGCGGCAGTCACACCGACGTTGCCGGCCGTGTAACGGAGCTGTTCGCGGCGCGCGGGATGGCTGCCCGGATCACCTTCGCCGGCGAAGACGTCCAGGTGCCCGAAGTGGTGCGACGGGCAGCCGAGTCGGGTGTGGCGGCGGTCGTCGCGGGCGGCGGCGACGGGACGGTCAACGCGGTCGCGACCGCACTTGCAAGGGGACAGGTGCCGCTCGGCGTCCTCCCGTTGGGCACCCTCAACCACTTCGCCAAGGACATGGGGCTGCCGCTCGAGCTGGAGGAGGCGGTAGGGATCATCGCGAAGGGAAATGTGAGGGTCGTGGATGTCGGTGAGGTGAATGGGCGCATCTTCCTCAACAACTCGAGCATCGGGGTCTATCCCGGCATCGTCGAGCTGCGGGACCACTATCGCGAAAAGGGAGTCGGGAAATTGATCGCCGCCGTGTGGGCCAGTCTCGTGGTCCTGCGTCGCAGGCGCTTTCTCGGTGTGCGGATCGAATCGCCGGAGGGTGTACTCGTCCGGAGAACGCCGTTGGTCTTCGTCGGGAACAACGAATACCACATGTCAGGCCT
>JBOHSC010000201.1:0-7847 GCA_050733115.1 Gemmatimonadales bacterium | reverse complement strand
CCGCCGTGCTGGCGTCGCTCTGGTTCGCCGCCGAGATGGTCTCGGGCGCGCAACCGGCCCGCCCGCGCTGGTGGAACTTCCGGCGGTCGTTCCGGATGCGGATCGCATTCGCCCTTGCGGCCTTCTTCCTGCTGCCCGCCATCGGATTCGCCGCCTGGAGCTTTGCCCGCCTCGCCGAGGAGGTACAGCGGAGCCGTGACCTTCTCATCACTCAGACTCTACGCGACGCCGTGCTCACGGCGGGCGGGCTCTTTCGAGGGGACGACGCCGAAGTCGGTGAGCAGCTGCGCGAGCTGAGCCGGCGGATCGACGCCGACCTCGCCCTCTACCAGGGCGGACGGCTCGCGGGCGCGAGCACCACCGTGCTGGAGGACCTCGGAATCACCCCGCAGCTCATGGATCCCGACGCCTTCGAGGCCCTCACCGCCGGCGGAGAGCTCGAGGTGACCCGCGAGGGCTCCATCCCCAAGCTCGCCGAGCGAGTGGGGTACCGGGTCATCCAGCCGGGCGCTCCCGAGGAGATCGGCGTGCTCGCCACGCCGCAGCTCGCCGATGACTCTTCGCTCGCGGTCCGGCAGCTCGACCTGGCGCTGGTGCTGCTGCTGGCCACACTCGCGGGCATTGCCGGCGCGGTGGCGGGTGCACAGCGCGCGTCGCGCGCGCTCTCACGCCCTGTGGCCGACCTCCGCCGGTCGGCGCTGGCCCTTGGCCGGGGCCAGCCGGTGCCGCCGAAGTCGGGCAATCCTCCGCTCGAGTTCGAGCCGGTGTTCGGCGCGTTCGAGCGGATGGCGGCGGACATTGCGACGAGCCGTGACGCACTGGAGGACGCGAGGCGCCGCACGGCGGCGGTACTCGCCACCGTCGCGACCGGCGTGGTAGGACTCGACCCCGAAGGACGGGTGCTCATCGCCAATCGCCAGGCGGTGGAGCTGCTCGGCGCCAGGCTGGAGGAAGGAGACCGGCTCTTCGACCGGCTCGGAGCCGAATGGGAGCCGCTCACCGCCGCCGTCGGCCGCTTCCTGGACGATCCGGCCGCGGATTCCACCGCCGAGCTCGAGGTGGGGGGCAGGCGGCTGTCGCTGCAGCTGGCTTCGCTGGCCGCCGATGTGCGCGGCGTGGTGATCGCGCTCAACGACGTGACCGACGTCTCCCGAGCCGAGCGTGTGCTTGCATGGGGAGAAATGGCCCGGCAGGTGGCGCATGAGATCAAGAACCCCCTCACTCCCATGCGCCTTGGCCTCCAGCACCTCCGCCGGGTCTATCGCGACGGCCGGCCCGATTTCGACCGCATCCTCGAGGACACCGCGGAGCGGATGCTGGGTGAGATCGATCGCCTCGATACGATTGCGCGCGCGTTCAGCCGCTTTGCCGCTCCCGCGGACGAGCATGAGCCGCTCGACCGCATCGATCTGGGTCTCGTGGTGCGCGAAGTCGTGCAGCTCTATCGGCTGGCGGAGGAGGGATATGAGGTGCGGCTGTCGGCGGTGCCCCAGGCGTTCGGGGCGGCCAGGGCCGATGAGGTGAAGGAAGTCATGGTCAACCTTCTGGAGAATGCACGCAACGCGGGGGCGACCATGGTGGATGTGTCGGTGGGACCGGGAAGGATCGCGGTGGCCGACGATGGGGCCGGCATCCCGGCCGAGCTCCTCCCCAGAATTTTCGAGCCCCGCTTCTCGACGACCACCAGCGGCTCGGGCCTCGGTCTGGCGATCGTCAAGCGGCTCGTGGAAGGATGGGGAGGGCAGATCGAGGTGGCGAGCGATGTGGGCCGGGGCACGCGGATCGAGGTGCGTCTCCCCGGTTGAAGGTCGGTCAGGGCGCGACGGCCGCCAGCACCTCGCGCTGACTTTCGGCGCCCCGCAGCACCCGGAGCGCCGTCTGGATCTGGCGGTCAGTCCTGGCCTGGCGGCGGAGCACCGATTCGGCGCCGAACATTTCTCGCGCGATCTCACAACCCAGCTGTTCTTCGACGTACTCCTCCGCGCCGTCATACGTCGCCCGGTCGAGCGGGATTCCGGCGTCCTCGACGCGGGCGTAAAGGGTGTCGCGCATGGCGGGAGTGATGGCGAACGCGTCGTCGACGACGGTGCGGGATGCGCGGAGCTCGGCCGCGTACGCCAGGATGGTCAGGCGGAAGCGGTCCATCTCCTCGCCGAGGGCGCTGGTGAGCAGCCGTTCGCCCTCGGAGAGCGGCATCGCGCGGACGAGGAGGTCGGGGGTGACGCCGCTCTCGTCGCTGATCGGGCGGCCACCGTCGGTGTGAAAGCTCCGGGGACGTGACGGGGGCGTAAGGAAGCTCTGCGCGGCCAGGCTGTCGATCGGCAGGCGCTGCACGGTGCGCCCGCTCGGGGTGAACCACCTCGCCGTGGTGAGCTTGATTGCCACCTCTTCACCGAGCGGGTAGGTGGTCTGGAGGACGCCCTTGCCGTAGCTCGCCGTCCCGATGAGCACGGCCCGGTCGTGATCCTGCAGTGCGCCGGCGACGAGCTCGGCGGAGCTGGCCGTGCCCCGGTTGACCAGAAGGGCCAGGCGGAGACCATCCCATCCCCCTTCCTCGCCGGCCAGGTAGGTCTTCGAGTGCTCGGGTGAGCGCCCCACCGACGTGGCGATCGTGTCGCCGGGGTGGAGAAAGAGGCTCGCGACGGCAACGCCTTCTCGAATGAGCCCGCCGGGGTTGGAGCGCAGGTCGAGTACCAGCGCCGTCATCCCGTCGCCGACCAGCGAGTCGACAACCGCCCGCAGCTCCCCGGCCGCGCCCTCGCTCATCCGCCGCAGGATCACGTAGCCGACCTTCCGCTCCAGCAGCAGGCCCCGGCTTGCCGCCGGGACGTGCACCGCCTTGCGGGTCAGGTGGCGGACCACCTCGCGGTTGGAACCGTGGGGACGGACCACCACCGTGACCACCCGGCCGGCCCCGCGACGGAGCGCCTCGGCGAGGCGCTGAGCCGACCAGCCGCGAGTGCTGGTGCCGTCGATGCTCAGCACTTCGTCGTCGGGGGCGAGCCCGCCCCCGGGCATCTCCATGCCCGACTCGGTCGGCCCGTTGTCCGGCCCCAGATCGACCTCGGTGCCGCTCATCTGTCGCTGATACTCCCGAAAGTTTTCGCCGACGAGCAGCTCGGCGTAGGGATCGTGCAGCGAGCCCACCAGGGCGCCGGCGGCGCGCTGGTACAGATCGCCCTCGCCGAGCGAGTCGAGGAAGTGGGTATGGATGGCCGAGACCACGTTCTCGAAGAGACGGGCCTGCTGGTAGACCCCTCCCTCGGGCGCCGGCGCCGGGCGCATCAGCCACGCACCACTGACGAAGGAGAGTGCTACAACCGAGATCAGCGCGACCCACCGCGCTCTGGGAAAGCGATCAAGCATCGTGATTTAGCTCCCGCACAATGCGAGAAGGTCTGCTGGATGCAAACGTCATGAGGGAGAGACTGCGGAGGCCTGCCTCTCGACGAAACCTGCAGCAAAAGGGGGGCCGAACCGGGGCGTCAGAAGCTGCTTTGCCGAGCGGTCCAGCGGCCGACCGCGGCGGCAAGTGCCTCGGGCTGCCGTAGTCGTCCATGCCGGCCTCGCATGGTGTCGGGAGACTATCGGCTCACCTGGTGGCGGACCTGAGCGCACCCTCCTTGAGCGCCACAATGGCGGGCCTCAGGCAGCGCCGTCTCGTCGGGTGCCGGATGGCGGGGAAATGATGCGCGCGGGGGCCGCGGCGACGCCTAGCTTGGCGCGGTCATCGCCTCGGAGGGACATGCTCGCCCGCATCCGCTCGGCCGCATTGCTCGGCATCGACGCCTATCCGGTGGATGTCGAGGTGGACATCAGCAATGGCCTCCCGTCGTTCTCGACGGTAGGCCTTCCGCAGGGCGCCGTGCGAGAGGGAAGAGAACGGGTGAGCGCGGCACTCACCAACGCCGGGTACGGTTTTCCTCTCAAGCGAATAACCGTCAACCTGGCCCCGGCGGACATAAGAAAGTACGGCTCCGGCCTCGATCTCCCCATCGCCGTGGGTCTGCTGGTCGCCAGCGACCAGCTCCCCGATCGTCATACCGGCGATCACCTGATCGTGGGAGAGGTCGGCCTCGAGGGCAATCTCCGCCCGGTGCGTGGTGCACTCTCGATGGCGCTCGCCGCCCGCGCCATCGGCTGCCGGGGCATTCTCGTTCCTCACGACAATCTCGCGGAAGCGGCGGTGGTCGAAGGGCTGGAGGTGCGGGGAGCGCGCACGCTGCGCGAGGTCTGCGCGCACATCAACGGGTCGGAGTCGCTGGTGCCGACGCACGTCGACGTCCGGGGCCTGATGACCCAGCGCGCGCGAGAAGACCTGGACTTTGCCGATGTGCGCTCGCAGGCGGCGGCCAAGCGCGCCCTCGAGGTGGCCGCCGCGGGCGGACACAACCTGCTGATGATCGGCCCGCCGGGTTCCGGCAAGACCATGCTTGCCCGCCGCCTCCCCACCATCCTTCCATCGATGAGCCTCGATGAGGCGCTCGAGACCACGAAGATCCATAGCGTGGCCGGCATCCTGGCGGTGGGGCAGTCGCTCTGTACCTCACGTCCCTTCCGTGCCCCGCATCATACCATCAGCGATGCGGGTCTCATCGGCGGTGGCTCGACGCCGCGGCCCGGAGAGGTGAGCCTGGCGCATGGCGGCGTGCTCTTCCTCGACGAGCTTCCCGAATTCCGCCGCAACGTCCTCGAGGTGCTCAGGCAACCGCTCGAAGACGGTATCGTGACCCTGAGCCGGGCTGCACTGGCGCTCACGTACCCCGCCCGATTCATGCTCGCCGCCGCCATGAACCCCTGCGCCTGCGGCTATCACGGCGATCTCAGGAAGAGCTGTCGCTGTGCACCATTGGAGGTCGAGCGCTACCGCTCGCGCATCTCCGGTCCGCTGCTCGATCGCATCGACATTCACCTCGAGGTGCCCGCGGTGGCCTGCGCCGATCTGGGGCCACCGTCCGGCGAGGAGTCGAGCGCCGGAATCCGGCTACGCGTGGAACGAGCACGGGTTCGGCAGCGCGAGCGATTCCACGATCGCCCGGGCATCTACGCCAATGCCCACATGACGGCCCGCGACATCCGGCGCCATTGCGTCTCAGCGCCGCCGGTCGAGCGCCTCCTTCGGGAGGCGGTCAATCGACTGGGGCTTTCGGCGCGGGCCTACCACCGGGTTCTCAAGATCGCGCGGACCATCGCCGATCTCGAGGGGTCACCCGATCTGAGCACCGCCTGCGTGAGCGAGGCGATTCAGTATCGGAGTCTCGACCGGAAGCTGGTCGAGCGATGAGGGCTCTGCGGCTGGTGAACTCATCTGGCCGAGGCATCCGCGCGCAAATCTGAACCTCAGAGAACTAGGTGTGTCAGGTGTTGAAGTGCGTGATTCAGCGGCGGGATACCACCGGCAGTGCGAGATGGTACTGCAGCGCTGGATCGGGCAACTGCGGAAGCTACAACTTCACATGGTCCCTGCAGAACACCCCTTCGGGAGTTACGGTTGCATTCAACCCGCCCAATACGGTCCTCGAGCAATGGACCACCATCACGAGCCTCGCCTCAGTATCAGAGGTCTGGAAGGAGCTCGATAGCCGCAACACCCGAGACCACACGGCCGCCTGGCTCGTTGTGCGGACAGGAAAGTTCTCGATCCCCTCGACTGCGGAAGGGGAGTTCGTCCGCAAGATCTTTGCGGTGCGGCGTTTTCAGGCGCTCCTGAACAAGAAGCAGATTTACCGGGGGAAACGGCTGCTGACCCATGGGTCATCGCGAAGGTGGCGGTCACCTCGGAGGGCTGCGTCATTTCGGAAAAAACTGAAAAGCCAAACGCCGCGCGGATTCCCACCGTCTGCAGTCACTTTGGGGTGAAGTGCCTGACCCTGGAAGGGCTCATGCGCACCGAGGGATGGAAGTACTGACCTTAGTAGTGCAGGGGAGACCCGGGCAGGCCTAGGCCGCAGCCCGACCGCAGTGCCTCGACTCGGCCCGCCGCAACATCGCCATCAGCCGAACGGGATCGCTCCCGCTCGAGCTGCCGGTTCTCGCGCCGGAGTTGGCGCAACTCCGCCCGCTCTTCGGTGGTGAGCCCGTCGGTGCGTTGGCTGCTAGCCAGCGCCGCTTGCTTCACCCAATTGCGGGTGGTCTGCTCGGACGGCTCGAACTCCTGCGCCAGCGTCCCTCACCGCCGCGGTTCTGCTTCTCGAAAACTGCGGTCCTGATAAGAAGATTCCCACCGAGGGCGAGAACGCAGTTCGTCTCGAGGTCAGATCACCCCAAGCCCTAAAGAAAGACGCCTCTGGGATGAAGCCGGAGTTCAACTTTGTCCAAGATGATGACGAGTCTAGCGAAGACTGCGACGCACAGAAATGCGTAATTCAGGGAAAGGTGACTACGGGCACTGCGAGAATCTACTGCACTGGTGGGCCGGGCAACTGCGGAAGCAGCCCAACCTTTGTCTGGTCAACGCAGAGCTCGCCTTCCGGTACTTCAATCACGTTCAACCCGCCGAGCACGGTCCTCGAGCAGTGGACCACGATTTCGATTGACGCCGAAAGCACGGCGACAACCGGTGTCGCGCAAACGGCTCTCGTAACATCACCACCAAGCGACGCCCAACCTTACGCCTACCCGATCGACGTTCTCTGTAGCAAGAACCATGACCACTGCCCGGAACTTGAGCTTGTAAACCTAGACAGCTCGAACACTGTCGTAAGCGTCCCAGCCGGAACCCAGTTCGCCATGACGGGAAAACGAGTGCACCTCAAGGCGCAACCTAAGCCGGGTGTGGGATCCGGGCCCTTCACGGTTAGCAATGCAGAATGGTCCATGACAGGCGATAGTCTCGTGGAGGACTATGATTGGGCGACCGGCACACTGACTCGGCTCAATCCGGCATCCTTTAATGGTCAGAACGAGGTGACGTTCTATTACAGCATCCCACAAGCCTCCCGAACAATTCATGTTAAAGCCACGTTGACTGGGCCTACGGGACCGACCGAAGACACCGTAACGGCGACTTACGATATCGCCGGCCCGACCATGGTCGACATGACGGGCGATCTAATTGCTGACACCATGTCTACGGGGCCTATTATCGATGAGGCCGGAACTTGGCTCCATCATGGGGATAACGCCCCTGGGCAGTATGGCATATTTTTCTATTTTTTTGGCCACGCTCCATCAGGCGGGGCTGGAACCTTCGCGTTTACCCAGCTGGTCTATGGCGCGGGTGGTGGTCTTCCGAATCATGTGAACGAGTTTCCCGCGGTGTTCTGGGCGCTGGACAATTGTCCGAACTATGGACCATTTGCGGCAGTGGCATCGGGCTCCGATCGCTTCTTCCGTAGCGCCGACGGGCCAGCAATGCCTATGTATTCGAATGACACCACTGCGGCGTTCGCGGCGTACTTTATCGACTTTCTTATGTATCGTCCCGATGGTGAGGGAAGTATCTGGATTCCGTTTGGCGCGATGGTATGGGGGATGGGGGGAATTGTTGACCGGGATTCCTCCAATACAGCTCAGTTCGGCTGGGACATGCGTGTCGAGGATGCTCAGATATTTGGCAAGACTGCTACATCAACGTTTCCAACCTGGCCAGGGGTCGTTCATAGCCCTCACTATGGCTCATGCAATCTAAATCCGTAGTTAATCGTCAAGTTTTGGGGGGCAATCAAATGTCGAGATATGGCATACTTTCATTGGCTGCACTAGCATGCTTCGCGACGACGGCCACCGCCCAGACCTCGGAAGCGGTGTCTCCCTCAAGAGTGATGCACCTGCCGCCGGAGGATTCAGCCGAGACACGGAAGAAGTACTGGGAAAAGAAGAAGAACGAGAAACCGCAGTCGGCCGAA
>JBOHSC010000200.1:0-2008 GCA_050733115.1 Gemmatimonadales bacterium | reverse complement strand
TGGTCTTCATCACCAGCGGATCGAGTCACGTGAAAGACCCGGTGACACGCGGCAAGAGCATAGGGATGAGTCCGGGGTTCACCCGCTTTCTCGGAGTCGGAGAGATTGCCGGCGCGCTGGGAGTGGCCATCGGCGTCCTCCCGCAGTTGGCGGCCCTCGGCCTGATCCTCGTCATGCTCGGCGCCATCCAGAAGAAGATCTTCGTCTGGCACACCGGCTTCTGGGGCAAGCACGGCACCGACGGCTGGCACTATGACCTTCTTTTCGTCGTCATGTGCCTGGTCATCGCAACTACCGGAGGCGGCCGCTTCGTCGTGATCCCGTAACGTGGGTCCATGGCCAACAAGAGCAACGGCCGCCTCGTGTGAACGAGCCGGCCGTCATCGTGCGGCTTGCGCCTGATCTGCGGTTACTTCACGACTTTGACGACATTCTCCGCCGCGGGACCCTTTTGGCCCTGCACGACGTCGAACTCCACCCGATCACCCTCGGCCAGACTCTTGAACCCTTCCGCCTGGATGGCCGAATGATGGACGAAACAGTCCTTCTGACCGTCCTCGGGTGTAATGAAACCGAAGCCCTTGGTGTCGTTGAACCACTTGACCGTGCCATTGGTGCGCATCGTTCCTGCTCCTCGTACATGATGTAATCGCGGTGGGGACATGCCGCGCGGCCGACTACGGTTGCGTGGATTGAGCCTCCACGCGGGCAAGCCGAGGCTGATCGTCACCCCGGCCGTTTACGGGCCGCTCGCTCGGCAATGAGCTGCTCGACGCGCGCCCACAACTCGGGTCGGATGCTGTCGCCCAACTCGGTATTCAACTTCCCGAGCATCATTGCGATGGCGCCCGTATCGAGCCCGGCAATGCGGGCCTCCTCGATCACCGAGGCAAAGTGGATGCGCGCCTCGCGGATCATTCGGCCGAACATCGGGGATCCGTCCGGGCGGTCGCCCAGGGCCAGCGCGAGCAGATAGAGATCGCGCGCGCCGTCCAGCCGGTGGGCCAGGTAGTCTCGCGCTTCGGACGGTAGCTCCCGCGACAGGTGGAGCGTCGGCTCACTCATGACGCAGCTCCTTCGGTGCGAAAATGCAGCGGGTCCCGGAGGCTCTGTAACTCCCGGTAGTAGAAAAGCGCGGTCGGCCGCTTGCCCTTGAATCGCATCTGCTTGAGGAAATCGATCTCCGCCTCGGTCGCTGTGCCGCTGAGGGCGGGGTCCTGGAGGAATCCGTCGAGTCCCGGCTCCTGGAGGAACGCGTGGTCGGCGTCCCGCTCCATGAACTCGAATCGCTTCACATGCCCCGCAACCACCCTGGGGTTCAGGATGATGTCAAGCGCAAACGTGGCGAGGTCGATGTCCCACGATTCGATCATCGGATCGAGAAAGGAGGAGCACTGCTCCCGGGACAGATGGAACACATCCGTGTCGAGGAACTCGAGCACGATGACGCGCATCTCCTCGAAGCTGCGACCGCTGAGGTCTGCCACCATGCGGAGCCAGTAGTCATTTTCCAACTCCTCTTTCGCCACCCCCTGAAGCACCTCCAGGAGCCGTTGGGTGACCAGCCGCTCGAGCTCGCCGAAGGCCTGCTGGTCGAAGATCGCGCGAACGTGCGCTTGCCGGCCCGGATGGCATTTCCGCAGGATCACTTCGCGGACCTCCCCAAACAGCGGCGCGACCTCCTCCCCCCATTCGCGCTTCAGCTCCTCTTTCCGCTGCACCACCGCCAGCCGCGCCAGCTCCCCGCTGGGCAGTTTCAGGAACTTGTCCATCTTGTCGTAGATGTCGGTCCGACTGGGCGCCGGGGGCGCCTTCCTCCTGGTCAGAAGCTGGGAGATGTAGGACTCCGTCACTTGGGCCGCCCGCGCAAGCTCTCGCTGGTCCAAGCCGAATTCCTCCAGCCGCTGCCGGATCACGAACGACACATCCATTGGGGTCCCTCCTGGGATGCCATCTGCCTCATTAACAATCATAAGTTAAGTTATGGGAATCACATTGGCAACATTAC
>JBOHSC010000199.1:0-3004 GCA_050733115.1 Gemmatimonadales bacterium | reverse complement strand
GTACGAGGCGCTGCCGTCGAGGCGAAGCGCCGATGCCGGCCGGAGGGCGACGCTCAGCTCGCCGCCCCGCCGGAGGACGTCGAAGTTGCGGGGACTCCAGATGAACCGGAAGTCGGGGGCCCAGACGACCATGTCTCCCACTCGGCCGTAGAACACCCTGGCCGACAGGGTGCCCCGATCGATCTCCCTGCGCACGCCAGCCTCCGCCTCCCAGCGCACCCGCTCCGGGCGAAGGTCGGGATTCAGCCGCACTCCCACACCTTCCCGAAACAGCAGGTCGGCGAGCACGGGCGGAGTGACCGCGCTTCCGACGGCTGCCGTGATCCCATTCCGTCCCCGCTGCCAGCCCACGTCCACTCTGGCACTCGCCATCGGGGTGCCCTGACCCGTCCACACGTCGAGACGCGCCGCCGGCGCCAGCGTCCAGACCGTCGATCCGCCGCGGTGGAGCGATGCGTCCGAGCGCAATGCCGCATGAGTGAACGATGCGCCGCTTCGCACACCGTCGCCGCCGAACCGGTCGGCGCGGCCCTCGGCGGCGACCCCCGCCTCCCCCGCCCACCCGCCCACCCGAATCGGCCTGCGATATCCCGCCTCGAGCGTGCCACCGATCCCGTGGGTATAGCTGTTGTACGCCGGCCCGGTGGGTGGACTCGGATCCTCAGCGCGGGTCTCGAGCCACTGCACCGATCCGCTCCAGTCGAGCAAGCCGGTCCCTCGCGCTCCGACGAGCGCGGTGCGGTCGTGCGCGCGCGCAGCGAGCGTGGGATTCGTCGTGGTGCCGGGGAGGCCGCGGTCGGATTGCGACCCCCGGATGGAGAGCTCCACCGGGCCCTCGAGGCGCGCCGAGGCGGTGTACAGATTGCCGCCCGCATTCAGGCGGTCGCCCTCCCCGCCACCACGCACCTCGGGAATGGTGTAGGGAAAACGGTCGGGGTAGCGCTCGCTCGAGGCCGAGAGGGTCAGACTCCCGGTCGCCGCGCCGAGCCGAAATCCCCGGGCACCGTGATCGGCCATCCACGCCGAGCCCTCCGGGCGAAGGGGCCGGCGGGTGTCCACGACGATCACTCCGGCCACCGCGCGGCTCCCCGCCCGAACGGTCTGTGCGCCGGGCACGAGGGTGACTCGGTCTACGTCCTTGCTCGAGATCCGGCCCAGGTCGGCGCGACCGGTGAAGGGATCGTTTACCGCGAACCCGTCTACCACGACCAGGACCTCATCGGGTCCGCCGCCGCGAAGCTGCGGCGACGCGGGAGCGCCGCTTCCGGTATGGCGAACCACGACTCCCTCCCACCCATCGAGCGCCCGGGCAAGATCGCTCCCGCGAGCGGCCAGCTCCTTGCCCGAGATCGAGATCGCGCTCGGCGAAGCGACGACGGTGACGCTGTCGAGCTGGAGCGGCAAGGGCGAGAGCTCGACGTTGACGGTGCGGTCCATCCCGGGGACCACGTCCACCACGTCGGCCCACGGCGTGTAACCCACTCGGCGGACGAGCAGGGTTCCCCGTCCCGGGGGCACCGCCCCCAGGAGGAAAGTGCCTTCGCTCGAGGTAATCGCTCGCCGGTCACCGAGGCCCACTTCCGCGGCGGCAAGGGGAGCACCCGTCGTGGCGTCCATCACCCGTCCCACCACCCGCGCCGGCGCCTGCGCGACCGACTCCGCGGGCAGCAGCAGGAGTGCCGCGAACAAGCAGGTGGGCCGATTCATGCGTCCGACTCTCCCGGCCGAAGCGGCACGATCTGCGGCGAGCCGTCGCTCCAGCGGGTGACCGCGACCGGCCATTCGAAGACGCGTCCGAGCGTCTCACGCGTGAGGACCTCGCCGGGCGTTCCCTCGGCGACCAGCTCCCCTTCGCTCATGAGAAGGATGTGGTCGGCAAAGCGGGCGGCGAGATTGAGATGATGGGTGATCACGAGCGCGGCGAGACCCTCGTCCACCAGCCGGCGAAACAGCTCGAACAGCTCCATTTCGTGCCGTACGTCGAGCGAGGCCGTCGGCTCATCGAGCACCAGCGCCCTCGGTTGTTGAGCCAGCGCCCGCGCCAGCCGCACCCGTTGCCACTCGCCACCGGAAAGCGAGTCGACCGACCGGGCGGCGAGCCCGGCCACATCGCACCGATCGAGCGCCGCGCGCACCGCGCTGCGATCGGCCTCTCCTGCCGGAGCGAGCGGGCCGAGATGGGCGTACCGTCCCATCATCACCGTCTCGCCGACCTCGAGTGGAAAGAGGATCTCCTCGCGCTGCGGCAGTACCCCGACCACGCGGGCGAGCTCACCGCGTGGCCATTCGCCCACCTTCCGCCCCTCGACGCGAACCTCTCCCCCCTCGAGCGCCACGAGCCCGGAGAGCGCCCTGACCAGCGTCGTCTTTCCGCTTCCATTCGGCCCCACTGCCGCCAGCAGGCGCCGCTCCTCGATCCGGCAGCTCACGCCCTTCAGGGCCGGGCGAGCCGATCGCCCGTAGCGAACGGTGACGTTGCGCGCCTCGAGAATCACGCGAGGGTCCTCCGGAGGAGGAGCGCGAAGAGCGGTACACCGACCAGGGCCGTGATCACGCCCACCGGAAGCTCGAGAGGCCGGACGGCGACCCGGGACACGACGTCGCAGAGCACCAGGAAGCAGCCGCCGGCGAGAAAGACGAGCGGAAGGAGTGAACGGTGGATGGGGCGCGCCACGGTGCGCACGGCGTGCGGGACCACCAGGCCGACGAAGCCGATGATACCGCACGCCGCCACGCTCGCCGCGGTGAGGAGGGCGGTACAGACGTAGACGACGCGCCTCGTCCGCTCGACGTCCGCGCCGAGATGCTGGGCGGGCTCCTCACCGAGGGCGAGGAGGTCGAGCCCGCGAGCGTTGAGTGCCAGCACGGCAAGCGGAATCACCGCGTAGCAGGCGAAGACGGCGAGGGACTCCCACGAGGAGGAGCCGAACCCGCCGAGGAGCCAGAGAAAGGCGTTGCGGGTGGCTGCGGAGTCGGACAGCACCATGATGCTGCTCATGAGCGC
>JBOHSC010000198.1:0-2284 GCA_050733115.1 Gemmatimonadales bacterium | reverse complement strand
CGACCGGCACCGGCCGGTACTGCGGCTGCTTGAGCACCTCCACCAGGCGCGCGCCCCGTGCGAGCTGCTTCTGCGTGGCGGCAACGCGCAGATCAAGGCGATGAAGCAGGTGGCCGGCCCGCTCCGCCTCTCGCTTGCGCAGTACCGCGAGCTCGAGGCCTTCGCCCAGTTCGGCTCCGATCTCGACGCCGCCACGCAGAAGCAGCTCGCACGGGGCGCGCGCCTGGTGGAGGTGCTCAAGCAGCCGCAGTACCGGCCGGTGCCGGTCGAGAAGCAGGTGGTCATCATCTTCGCCGTCACCAACGGCTACCTCGACGACGTGGATGTGAAGCACATCCGGCAGTGGGAGCGCGAATTCCTCGACTTCCTCGAGGCATCACACGCCGCCATCCTCGGTGACATCAGGACGAAGAAGGCGCTGGACGACGATCTGACCCGCCGGCTCAAGGCGGCGATCGACCAGTTCAAGACGCTCTTCTCCGCCGAATGACGGTCCTCGAATGACGGTCCTCGAATAATGGCCAAGAGCCGGCAGCTCAAGGGGCGGATCCGCTCCGTCCAGAACACCCGGAAGATCACCAAGACGATGGAGCTGGTGGCCACGTCAAAGCTCAAGCGCGCCCAGGACCGCGTGCTCGCGGCCCGGCCCTACGCCGAGGCGCTCCGCGAGGTGATCTCCGATCTGGTGACCTCGGAGCTGGCCGACCAGTTCCCGCTGCTCCGCCGTCCCCCGCCTCCCGCCAAGGGCGGGCCGAGGCGCGCGGCGGTCATTCTTCTCACCTCGAATCGCGGTCTGGCGGGCGGGTTCAACGCCAACCTGATCAAGGAAGCGCGCCGGCGGATCGAGGCGCTCGAGGGCGAGGGGTACGAGGTGGAGCTGACCGGAATCGGCAAGAAGGGAATTGGCTTCTTCAAGTACCTGGGCCGCACGTTGGCCGCCGAGCGGATCGATGTGGGCGACAAGCCCACCGCGGATCATGCGGCCGAAATCGTCGCGCCCCTTCTCGAGGCTTACGCCGCCGGCCACCTCGCGAGCGTAGACCTGGTGCAGGCGCGCTTTCTCAGTGCGCTCCAGACGCCGCCGGCCACTGTGCGAATTCTCCCGGTCGAAACGCCCGCGGGCCGCGCCGGGTCCGGGCGCGACTATCTCCTCGCGCCGAGCGCCGAGGCGATCCTCGCGCAACTGCTTCCGCTCTATGTGCGGAACGCGGTGTACCGTGGCCTGGTGGAAACGGCAGCCGCGGAGCACGGCGCGCGCCGGACCGCCATGAAGAATGCGACCGACAATGCCGGTGAAATTCTTGAGCTGCTGAAGCGGACGTACAATCGCCAGCGGCAGGCGCAGATCACGCAGGAGATCGCGGAAATCGTCGGCGGGGCCGCGGCACTCCAGGGCTAGTCAGACCAACGCAGCAACCAGAGAGAACATTTACATGGTAACTGCTATCGCGACGAAGAAGGCCGGCACGGCTGCGAAGACGGAGAAGAACGTCGGGCGCATCGTCCAGGTCATCGGCCCGGTGCTCGACGTCGAGTTCGAGCCGGAGCACCTGCCCGAGATCTACAACGCACTCGTCATCGAGGACACCGAAGGCGAGATCCCGGTGCACGTCACCGTCGAGGTGCAGCAGCACATCGGCCAGAATCAGGTGCGGGCGGTGGCAATGAGCACTACCGACGGTGTCCGGCGCGGCATGCAGGCCACCGACACCGGCTCTCCAATCACAGCGCCGGTGGGCAATGCGCCGCTCGGCCGGATCCTGAACGTGCTTGGCGAGCCGGTAGACGGCGGCCCGCCGCTCCCGGCTGGAACCGAGCGGTGGCCCATTCACCGCGAGACGCCGAAGTTCACCGATCTCGAGCCCAAGACGGAGCTCTTCGAGACGGGCATCAAGGTCATCGACCTGATCGCCCCGTTCGTCAAGGGCGGCAAGATCGGCCTCTTCGGCGGTGCCGGCGTAGGCAAGACGGTCGTCATCCAGGAGCTCATCAACAACGTGCAGAAGGGGCACGGTGGGCGCTCGGTGTTCTGCGGCGTCGGTGAGCGGACTCGCGAGGGGAACGACCTCTACCTCGAGTTCAAGGAAGCCAACATCCTCGACTCGGTGGCGCTGGTGTACGGCCAGATGAACGAGCCGCCGGGCGCCCGTCTCCGCGTCGGTCTCTCCGGCCTCACCGTGGCCGAGTACTTCCGCGATCGTGAGCACGCCGACGTGCTCGTGTTCATTGACAACATTTTCCGATTCACGCAAGCGGGTTCGGAGGTTTCCGCGCTGCTCGGCCG
>JBOHSC010000197.1:0-2105 GCA_050733115.1 Gemmatimonadales bacterium | reverse complement strand
GTCGCCATCGATTCGACCTTCGTGGCCGCCTGGGCCGAGCTCTCGCGCGTGCTCTCGTACGCCAACTACGTCGGCACGCCCTCGGTGGCCGACGGCGAGCGTGCCCGATTCGCGGCCGAGCGGGCGGTCACCTTCGGACCCAACCGTGCCGAAGGCCGCCTGGCGAGGGGCGACTACTACCGGAATCTGACCTTCGACAACGCCCGTGCCCGCGACGAGTATGCCGAGGGGCTCCGCCTTGCGCCCAACGACCCCGATCTTCTCACCGGCGCGGCGCTCGCGGAACAGAGTCTAGGCCGGTGGGACGAGGCGGTGGCGCAGCTGAAGCAGGCGCTGGCGCTCGACCCCCGATCGATCACCACCGCTCGCCGGCTGGCCTTCACCCTTCTCTGGATGCGGCGATACCCCGAAGCACTCGTCGCCAGCGACCAGGCGCTGGCACTGGGCCCCGCGCACCTTCAGACCCGCTCCACGAAAGCCATGATGTACCTGGCTCAGGGCGACATCGACCGCGCGCGCCAGTTCGTCAGGCAGATGCCCGAGGACACCGATCCCACCACGCTGGTCGCATATATCGCGACCTACTGGGATCTCTACTGGCTGCTCGATGAGCAGCAGCAGGCGCTGTTGCTCCGTTTGACGCCCACGGCATTCGACGGTGACCGTGGCACCTGGGGAGAGGTCATGGCGGAGGTCTACGCCCTCCGGGGCGACGGCGTCCGGTCGAAGGCCTATGCCGATTCGGCCCGTGAGGCCTTCGTGGGGCAACTGGGCGCGGCGCCGCAGGATGCCCAGCGCCACGTTCTCCTCGGCGTGTCGCTCGCGTACGGCGGGCGCAAGGCGGAAGCGATCAAGGAGGGGGAGCGCGGTACGGAGCTCCTGCCCGTCACCAAGGACGGGTACGGCGGGGCGTACAATCTGCATCAGCTGGCGCGGATCTATATCCTCACCGGGGAGCAGGAGAAGGCGCTCGACGTGCTCGATCAACTGCTCAAGCGGCCCTACTTCCTCTCGCCGGGATGGCTCAAGATCGACCCCACCTTCGATCCATTGCGAAAGAATCCCCGCTTCCAGAAGCTCGTCGCGGGCCAGTCGTGACCGCCTCCGAGGATCTGCGCCAGGCCCTTGCCGATCGCTACGTCATCGAGAGCGAGCTGGGCCGCGGCGGCATGGCGACGGTCTATCTCGCCCGCGATCTCCGGCACGACCGGCCGGTAGCGCTCAAGGTGCTGCATCCCGAGCTGGCCGCCGCACTCGGCCCCGAGCGTTTCCAGCGCGAGATCAGGATGGCCGCGCGGCTCCAGCATCCCCACATCCTCACGGTGCACGACTCGGGCGAGGCCGCGGGACGGCTCTGGTTCACCATGCCGTTCGTGGACGGCGAGTCACTCCGCGACCGGCTCAATCGCGAGCGCCAGCTCCCGGTGAAGGATGCGGTCCGTCTCACCCGCGAGGCCGCTCTGGCCCTCGACTTCGCCCACCGCCACGACACCATCCACCGCGACATCAAGCCGGAGAACATCCTGCTGGTAGACGGGCAGGCGCTCGTCGCCGACTTCGGGATCGCGCGCGGCCTGGCCGCCGAGGGTGAGTCGAAGCTCACGCAGACGGGGCTCGCCATCGGGACGCCAGCGTACATGTCGCCGGAGCAGGCCGCCGGCGACCGCAGTGTCGACGCGCGCACCGACATCTACAGCCTGGGCACCGTGCTCTACGAGATGCTGGCGGGCGAGCCGCCGTTCACCGGACCGACGGCACAGTCGATGATCGCACGGCGGCTCACCGAGTCGCCCAGGCCGATCCGGGAGATCAGGGACACGGTGCCGGAGAATGTCGCGCAGGCGGCGCTCAAGGCGCTCTCCCGGTCGCCCGCGGATCGGTTCGCCACCGCGGCCGAGTTCGCCCGCGCGCTCGAGACATCGCCCGTCACCGGAACTCAGCCGACGGTCCAGGTCCGCGCCCCGGGCAGACGACACCCGCCCCTGACCCTCGCGCTCGGCATCGGGTTCGTGCTCGGCCTCGGCGTGCTCTTCGGATGGCTGCGCTCCCATGGCACCGCCGACACGGCGGAAGGAAAGGGCCCCAAGCTTCTCGCGGTGCTCCCG
>JBOHSC010000196.1:0-3444 GCA_050733115.1 Gemmatimonadales bacterium | reverse complement strand
CTCGAACGCTCGGCGAGCGGCACCGTGTCCTGGGCCACGGCCGTGGGCGCCACGCCCGCCACCGCGTGGACGTGCCGTGGCGAGACGCTCTGCACGAAGCCCATGATGGCGCGGATGTGCTCGGGTGTGGTACCGCAGCAGCCGCCTACGAGGCGTGCTCCGGCCTCGACCATCCGGCGCGCGTAGCTGGCCATGTACTCGGGAGACGCCATGTACATCTTGCGATCGCCCACCTCGCGCGGCAGGCCGGCGTTCGGCTGCGCCGAGATGGGGATGGCCACCACGCGCGCGAGTTTTTCGACGGCCTCGAGCACGCCGTGCGGACCCACGGAGCAGTTCACGCCCACGACGTCCACACCCATCACGACCAGCTCGGGGCCGAAGACGACGGGGTCGGTGCCGTAGTGGGTTTTTCCGTCGGTGCCGACGGTCATCTGGGCGATGACCGGCAAATCCGACGCGGCCCGCACCGCCGCGAATGCGGCGCCGAGCTCGGCGATGTCGCTGAATGTCTCCAGGATGAAGCCGTCCACACCGCCCGCGACGAGCCCCTGCACCTGACGCGAGAACGCCTCTTTCGCCTCGGCCACCGACATCTCGCCGAACGGCTCGATGCGGACACCGAGCGGTCCGATCGCGCCGACCACAGCGGCACGGCCGCCCGCGGCCTCGCGCGCCAGCGCCGCTGCCGAGGCGTTGATCCGCTCGGTATCGGCGGCGAGCCCGTGGGTTGCCAGCTTGACCGGATTGGCGCCGAAGGTGTTGGTCTCGATGATCTCGGCGCCGGCGCGGACGTACTCCCGGTGGATCTCGCGCACCAGATCGGGCTGCTTGAGATTGAGCTCGTCGTAGCAGACGTTGAGAAAGACGCCCCGGCCATAGAGCATCGTGCCCATCGCTCCATCGGCGACGTGCACGCGGCCATCGGCCAGCAGCTCGCGAAGAGTGGGCACCCTAGCGCTCGTAGTGGAGATTGGGAGCGAGCCAGCGCTCCACGGTGGCCACATCGAGCCCCTTCCGCCGGGCGTAATCCTCCACCTGGTCGCGTCCGACCTTGCCGAGGCCGAAGTACTGCGCCTCCGGCCGCCAGAAGTAGAGACCGCTCACCGACGCCGTCGGCAGCATCGCAAAGCTCTCCGTGAGCGTAATGCCGGCGTTCGCCTCCGCGTCGAGCAGGTCGAAGATCGTCCGCTTCTCGGTATGGTCGGGGCACGCGGGGTAGCCGGGAGCGGGCCGGATGCCCTGATACTTCTCATGAATGAGGTCGGTGTTGTCGAGCGACTCTCCGCGGGCGTAGCCCCAGAATTCCGTCCGCACCCGCTCGTGCAGGCGCTCGGCGAACGCTTCGGCGAGCCGGTCGGCCAGCGCCTTGGAGAGGATGGAGCTGTAGTCGTCGTGCGTGCCCTCGAACTCGGCCACCAGCGCCTCGAGGCCGATGCCGGCCGTAACGGCAAACGCGCCGACGTAGTCGGGCGCGCCGATTTCTCTCGGCGCCACGAAGTCGGCCAGGGCAAGGTTGGGGCGGCCGGGCGGCTTCCGCATCTGCTGGCGGAGAGTGTGCACCACCGCGAGCGGGTCGGTGCGCGCCGGATCGGTGTAGAGGGTGATGTCATCGCCCTCGCTGTCGGCGGGGAAGATGCCGAACACCCCGTGCGCCCTGAGCAGCTTGTCGCGCACGATTCGCTCGAGCAGCGCCTCCGCGTCGCGGAGCAGGCTGATGGCGGCCGGCCCGACTCTCGGATCGTCGAGAATGGCGGGATAGTGGCCGGGGAGCTCCCACGTCTGGAAGAACGGCGTCCAGTCGATGCGGCTCACGAGCTCGTCGAGGGGATAGTCGTCGAGCACCGTGATGCCGAGCCGGCACGGCTCCCCGGCACGGTTGGCGTCCCAGTCGATCGGGAGCCGGTTGCGCCGGGCCTGGGCGAAGGGAAGGCGGTCTTCCGCCGCCTGGCGCTTCCCGCGCTGCTCTCTCAGGTCGTCGTATTCTTTGCGGACTCCGTCCACGAAGTCGTCGCGCAGGGTGTCGCTGAGGAGGGACCCGGCCACTCCCACGGCGCGCGACGCGTCGAGCACGTGCACGGTGGGTCCGTGATAGTTGGGCGCGATCTTGACCGCGGTATGTACCCGCGAGGTCGTGGCGCCGCCGATCAGCAGCGGCAGGGTGAACCCCTCGCGCTGGAGCTCGGTGGCCACGAACGCCATTTCCTCGAGCGACGGCGTGATCAGTCCGCTGAGTCCAACGACGTCCACGTTCTCGCTGCGCGCCGTCTCGATGATCCGCGCACACGGCACCATGACGCCGAGATCGATGACCTCGTAGTTGTTACACTGCAGGACCACGCCCACGATGTTCTTGCCGATGTCGTGCACGTCGCCCTTGACCGTGGCCAGGAGCACCTTCCCGTTGGTGCGCGCGGCCGCCGTGTCGCGTCCAGCCTCGATGTAGGGGATCAGGTGCGCCACGGCCCTCTTCATGACGCGCGCGCTCTTCACCACCTGGGGAAGGAACATCTTGCCGGCGCCGAACAGGTCGCCGACGATGTTCATCCCCGCCATCAGCGGTCCCTCGATGACGTGGATGGGACGCTCGGCGAGCTTACGCGCCTCCTCGGTGTCTTCCACGATATAGTCGGCGATCCCCTCCACCAGCGCGTGAGCCAGCCGCTCGTGCACCGGCGCGCTGCGCCATGCCAGATCGGTCACCCGGGCCGCGGCCTGGCCGCGCACCGAGTCGGCGACGGCCAGCAGGCGATCGGTCGCGTCGGGCCGGCGGTTGAGGATGAGATCCTCCACCCGTTCCAGCAGGTCGGCCGGAATGTCGGAATAGATGGGAAGCTGCCCGGCATTCACGATCCCCATGTCCATGCCCGCCTCGATGGCATGGTACAGGAAGACAGCGTGGATCGCTTCGCGGACCGGATCATTGCCGCGGAAGGAGAAGGAGACATTGCTCACCCCTCCGCTCACGAGGACGTGCGGCAGCGACTCCTTGATGCGCCCCGTGGCCTCGATATAGTCCCGCGCGTAGTTTGCGTGCTCCTCGATGCCGGTGCCGATCGCGAAGACGTTCGGGTCGAAAATGATGTCCTCGGGCCGGAAGCCGACCCGTTCCGTGAGGATCCGGTAGGAGCGGGTACAGATCGCCACCTTCCGTTCGGCGCTGTCGGCCTGTCCCTGCTCGTCGAACGCCATCACGATCACCGCCGCGCCGTAGCGGTGCACGAGCGTGGCCTGGCGGACGAATTCCTCCTCGCCCTCCTTGAGGCTGATGGAGTTGACGATGCCCTTGCCCTGGAGACACTTGAGCCCCGGCTCGATCACCGACCACTTCGACGAGTCGAGCACCACCGGCACCCGGCTGATATCCGGCTCGGAGGCGATGAGCTGCAGGAACTTCACCATGGCCTGGCGGGAGTCCAGCATCCCCTCGTCCATGTTGATGTC
>JBOHSC010000195.1:0-2756 GCA_050733115.1 Gemmatimonadales bacterium | reverse complement strand
CTTCAGGAGGGATACGTGCGGGCGGCGGCGGCGTTCGGGATGGAGCTGACGCGCGAGGCGATCAAGCGCGGGGTCCGGATCAGCGCCGGCAGCGACCACGTGGCGTACGGCCCCGCGCGCGAGCGGGCGACGCTCTTCGGGGAGCTGCGGCTGTACGTGGACTCGCTGGCCCTCACCCCCACCGCGGCGCTGCTCGCGGCCACGCGCGATGCCGCGCGGGCCATCGGCGGGAAGCCGGGCGAGCAGATCGGGACGATCGAGGCCGGGAACTACGCCGACCTGGTGCTGCTGTCGAAGGATCCGCTCGAGGACATCAGCAACCTGGACTCGGTGGAGCTGATCATGCGCGGCGGGGTGATCTGGCGGCCGGGGCAGCTCCGGAGCGGGATCGCGATTCGGTAAGCGGCACCCGACAGCGGGTGTGGCGCCGGGGGCCGGTCGCGAGCTGAGTCGGGCGGTTCGCTCCCGCACGCGACCGGGCAGCCTACTTCCCGGTCGCGATCGGTAAGTCCGCCCGCTCCGCCCACTCCGTCCACGACCCCACGTACACTCGCACCCTCGCATACCCCAGCAGATACCGCAGCGTGAAGTGCACGTGACTCGCCTCCGTCGTGCTGTTGCAGTAGGCGATGATCGCTTTGTCCGGCGTGATCCCCTGCGCCGCGTACGCCGCTTTGAGCGTCGCCGCGTCCTTCCACACGTGCCCGAACCCTTCCTGCGTCAGATCGTCCGCCCAGTAGTGATTGATTGCCCCGGGAATGTGCCCGCGGCGCATCTGGGCGCCGGCCTCGCCGGCGAACTGGTCGGGCGGACGCGCGTCCACCAGGATCGCGTCCTTCGTCTCCAGCGCTCGCTGCACGTCCGCCAGCGTGGCTGCCTCCGGATTGAACTTCTTGGGGAAATGGGTCGCCGGTATCCGCGGATACGGCTGCACCACGGGCCGCTGCTCCAGCTGCCACTTGAAGAAGCCGCCGTCGAGGATGTACACGTTGGGATGGCCGAAACCGGCCAGCAGCCAGGCCACGAACGTCGCGTCGATATTCCGCGATTCCCCCGCGCTATAGATCACCACCGGCTCGCCCGGGTCGATCCCCAGCCGCGAAAACAGCTCCGAGTAGGCGGCCGGCGACAGCAGCCGCGTCGGGATGCCGCCCTCGCTGGCGCGTAGCGTCTCGGTGTTGAGATACTCCGCGCCCGGCAGATGGCCCTTGAGATAGGCGAAGACGTCGGTGCGGACGTCGAGGAGCACGACCCTCTTCTCCGTCTGCCACTGGGCCAGCTCGTCGGTCGAGACCAGCCTCGGTAGCGAAGGCGGCGCCATCGCCAGCAGGAGCGGAACCGCCACGCTTGCGCACGCCGCTCCCCATCTCATGGCGTCGAATCCTCGAGACCCATGTAACTCCTCTCTTCCTCCAGGTAGACCCGCACCGCGTTCCGGCGAAGCCGCGAATTGAGCGACACCGGCCGGTTCTCCTGGGCGGGGGGCAGCGATGCCATCGCCCGCTTCATGGGGACGCCGTGCTCCACCGCCTTCCGCATCTCGCCTTGCAGTGTAGTGATGTACTTCCGGGTGAGGGCGACGAGATCCGCCGGCTTGGCCGGAATCTTCCCGTGGCCGGGGACGGCGACGAGCGGGCGGAGCGCGTCGATCGAGTCGAGGCCCTCGAGCAGGTCTCTCGAGTTGCCGTCTACCACCATGGTGACGCCGTCCTCGATGAGGAGGTCGCCGGCAAAGAGGACCCGCTCCTTCGGGAGCCAGACCATCAGGTCGCCCGGGGTGTGCCCGGCACCCGGATGGGTGATGACGATGGTCCGGCCACCCATGACCAGGGTGTCGGTGCCGGTGACGGGCCGGTCGGGGATGTCGGCGAACTCGAATCCGCGCATGGCGTCGAGACCGACGACGCGTACCCAGTCGGCGATGAGGGCATCCTCGCCACCATCGGAGGCGAGGGTTCGGCGGTCGGGGTGGGCGATGATCCTGGCGCCGGCCCGCTTGAAGATGATGGCGCCGAAGGTGTGGTCGGGGTGATGGTGGGTGAGGACCAGCCATTTGACGGGTTGCTTCGTGACGCTTCGGATGGCGCCGAGCAGGCGGCTGCCGTCGCGCGGGCTGGCGAGCGCGTCCACGACCACCACGCCGCTGTCGGTCACGATGAACCCGGCGTTGGGCCGCCCCTCCGATCCCCGTCCCGTGTCGCCCATGACGGCGTAGACTCCGGGCGCGAGCGAGCGTACCGGGAAGGGAGGTGGGACCACGGTATCGGCGGCGAGGATGGTCACCAGCGGCAGGCAGAGTAGAAACATCTGGGCTGATTCAGCGCAGAGGCACGGAGGGCTCCGGGCCTCCGTGGCGACTACGCCGACGCGAACGAAATGTTGGCCGTCTGCGTGAACGTCGATCCCTTGCTGTCGGTCCACACCATCGTCAGCGGCGCCTCTTTGTCGGCCTTGAGCATGAAGCTCACCACCGGATCGCGGCTGATTCCCGAGGTCCACTCGAAGCGGGCCACCTCTTCCCCGCCGTACGTGACCACCACGTCCTTGATGAACCACGCGGGGATCGGCTGCCCCTCCGCCGTCCGGAAGAACCCCGTATCCATCGGATGAGAGATGATCGAGTTCACCACGATCGTCTCCCCTCGCGCGATCCGGTCGGGAACCCTGATCCGGGCGTCGCCGACGGCGCGCATCACCCACACCCGTTCAGCGTCACGTTCACCCGCGTGTAGTCGGCCCATACCTCACCCGTATTG
>JBOHSC010000194.1:0-11444 GCA_050733115.1 Gemmatimonadales bacterium | reverse complement strand
GTTCACCGCGATGAAGGCCTGGCCGCGCCGCGGCGAGAGGTCGTGAATCCCTTTCGCGACCAGCTCCTTGCCCGTGCCCGATTCGCCCTGGATCAGCACGGTGCTCGACACCGGCGCCATCTGCTCGATCTTGACCAGCACCTCCTGGATCGCGGCGCTCTCACCGATAATGCCGGTGCGCTGCTGGAGACCGCGCCGCTCGATCAACCGGCGCGCCGTGGCCACGCCATCGTCGGGGGCCACCGGCTTCATCATCGTCTCGGTGACACCGAGCCGCCCGACTCGCTCTGCACGCTCGGAGTCGGTGTGCTCGAGAAGGGCGAGGGTCGAGATCTCGGCATCGCGCGCCAGGCGCGCGAGCTGCTCCGCGTGGGACTCGTGCACCGCGCCAGTGAGAATGACGAGCTCCGGGCTCTCCCGGCGCACCGTCCCCCGCGCATCGTCCAGCGAGGAGAACATGGCGGTGGAGAAACCCGCGGCCTCGAACGCCGCGTTCAGGCGAACGGCGGTCTCGAGGTCGTCCATCGTGATGAGGATCTGGGATGACATGAAATGAAAGTAATGCGATGGGCGAGCCGTCGACCTAGTGCCCCGTTTTCTCTCCCCTCACCAACTGGACCGCATGCTCGACGAGGTCCTCCAGCACCGCCAGGCCGTCGCGCACGCCCCCGGGACTGCCGGGAAGGTTCACGATGAGCGTCCGCCCCCGCACCCCTGCCGTCCCCCGCGAGAGCGAGGCGTGGTGGAAGGCCGGATAGGCAGCCGACCGGAGGGCCTCGGCGATGCCGGGAGCCTCCTTGTCGAGGACCGCGCGGGTCGCCTCGGGAGTCACGTCGCGGGCGGTGAGGCCGGTGCCGCCGGTGGTGAGAATCAGGTCGGCCCGGTCGGTATCCGCCCAAGCGACGAGCACGGCAGCGATTCGCGGCGTCTCATCGGGAACGAGCTCGCGCCCCGCAACGGTGTGACCGTGCTCGCCCGCCCACGCGGCGATGGCGTCGCCCGACGTGTCGACCCGCTGGCCCCGGTGGCCGGCGTCGGAAACGGTGAGGATCGCGAGGCGGATGGTCATCGAGAACTACTTGCGTACCGATCCCTGTTTGTAGAATGGCCTAGCCACCACCACCGCGGGGATCTTCTCTCCCCGGCACTCGACTTCGAAGCGAGTGCCCGCCTTGGCCGCCGCTGCGGGGAGATAGGTGGTGCCGATGCCGCGACCGAGCGAAGGACTCATGGTGCCACTCCTCACGACGTCCACCTCGCGACCCTCGTGATACACCGGGTAGCCGTGGCGCGGGAAACCGCGGCCTTCGAGCTCGAAGCCGACGAGCTTCCTGGTGAGGCCGCGCAGCTTCTGAGTACGCAGCGCGCTTGCGCCGGTGAACGGGGCGCCCTTATCCAGCTTGACGATCCATCCAAGCCCGGCCTCGAGGGGTGTGGTGGTGTCGTCGATCTCGTTGCCGTAGAGGGCGTAGCCCATCTCGAGGCGGAGGGAGTCCCGCGCTCCCAGACCGATAGGCGTGGCGCCGGCGGCGGTGATTGCTTCCCACAGGCCAACGGCATCACGGTCGCGGAAGTAGAGCTCGAAGCCGTCCTCGCCGGTGTAACCGGTCCGGGAGATGAAGCAGCCGGCGCCCGCCACCGATCCGGTGGCGAAGTGGTAATAGCCGATCTCCGACAGCGGCACCGGCGTGAGCGGCTGGAGGAGCGCCTGCGCCTTCGGCCCCTGGAGAGCGAGCAAGCCGACCTCGGGGGAAATGTCCTTGAGCCGGACATTCACCCCGCCCTTGAGCCCCACGATGTGGTCCCAGGCGCGCGAAATGTTCGACGCATTCACCACGATCATCACTTTGTCGTCGAAGCGATAGACGGTGCAGTCGTCGACGAAGGTCCCCTCTCCGGTCAGGATGGCGGAGTACTGCACGCCGCCGGGCTCGAGGACGGAGACATCGTTGCAGGTGACGCGGTTGACGAAGGCATTCCGGTCGGGGCCGGTCACTTCGAACTCACCCATGTGGGAGACGTCGAACACCCCCGCGGCGGTGCGCACCGCTTGATGCTCGGCGAGGATACCGGTGGGATACTGCACCGGCATCTCCCACCCCGCGAAAGGCACCATCTTGGCGCCGAGCCGGCGGTGGATGTCGTACAAAGGAGTGCGTTGCAAGGTCAGACCTCTGGTCCCTTCTCGCTTTTCATTTGCCCCCCATCAGTGTGGCCATCAACGCCTTCTGCACGTGCAGGCGGTTTTCCGCCTCGTCCCAGACCCGCGACTGAGGTCCCTCGATGACCTCGTCGGATACTTCTTCGCCCCGATGAGCCGGGAGGCAGTGGAGAAAGATCGCTCCGGGGTCGGCCAGGCGCATGAGGTCCCGATCGACGATGTAGCCGGCGAAGGCGCGGGCGCGAATTCCCTGCTCCTCCTCCTGCCCCATCGACGCCCATACGTCGGTGTTGACGACGTGGGCGCCGTGCACCGCCTCGCGAGGATCGGTAGTCAGAACAATCCGGGTTGCAGCGCGATTGCGCTCGAGAATCTGGGGTTTCGGCTCATAGCCAGCGGGGCACGCGAGGCGAAGCTCGAAGCCAAGCGTGCCGGCGGCATTGATCCAGCTGTTCGCCATGTTGTTGCCGTCGCCCACCCAAGCGATCGTCTTCCCCTTCCATCCGCCAAGGCTCTCTCTCACGGTGAGCAGATCGGCCAGCACCTGGCAGGGGTGCAACAGGTCGGTGAGCCCGTTGATCACCGGAATCGAGCCGTAATGGGCCAGTTCCTCGACGTCGCCGTGATCGAATGTCCGGATCATGATCCCGTCGAGATACCGCGAGAGGACGCGGGCGGTGTCGCGGATCGGCTCGCCGCGGCCGAGCTGGATGTCACGAGCGGAGAGAAAGAGGGCGTGTCCGCCGAGCTGATAGGCACCGACCTCGAAGGACACCCGCGTTCGCGTCGAGCTCTTGGCGAAGATCATCCCGAGCGTCTTGCCGGCGAGCGGCTTCTCGCGGTACTGCCCCGACTTCATCTTCGTCGCGAGGTCGAAGAGCGCTATGAGCTCCGCCGCGGTGAAATCGGGAATCGCGAGGAAATGGCGAACTGGGGTCATAGGAGGCGAATTAGGGGACGGGAGGCCTCGGTCGGGTTGGGATTGTAGTCAGGCGGAGACGGGCGAGCAACGCCCCGAACCTCCGGTTGCCTCGCAGCGTGTCGAGCCGCGGGTCGAGGCCCGCGTACATGACGGCCGGGGCGCGCTCGTCGACCGCACGGGAGAGCGCCGCGACCGCCGGGGCCACCCGTCCCGCCGCGGCTGCCGCAACCGCCAGCGCATAGGGCGGCACGTACCCTTCCTTCGCTACCGATGCGAGGGAATCGTAGGCCGCGCCCGGGTCGGCGGAGCGAACGGGCCGCCATGAGAGATGCTCGTCCCTCGCCGCGGCAGCCGAATCGAGCGCGAACGCCTGTGAGAAGGCCACGGCGGCCAGGCTGTCC
Organism: Gemmatimonadales bacterium; assembly: GCA_050733115.1. GTDB lineage: Bacteria > Gemmatimonadota > Gemmatimonadetes > Gemmatimonadales > GWC2-71-9 > CAVVWJ01. The sequence goes on along the minus strand of JBOHSC010000194.1, from coordinate 7,960 downwards.
TGACCCGACAGCAGGTAATGCCCGGCGAGATGGGCGCGGAGCGATGGGTCGAGGGGGCTCGCCTCGATGGCTCGGTGGCTCGCTACGAGCGAGCTGTCGGTCTGACCCATCGCGAGGAGACGGTGGGACTGCCAATGGAATCCCTGGGCGAGATTCGGATCGAGCTGGATGGCGCGCTGGAGCTCCTCGCCCGCCTTCCCGGGCTCACGATCGTAGAGCAGTCAGATCTCCGCACGGGCGATTCTCCCCTCCGCGATTGTGCTGTCGAGCGCGACGGCGCGCTCCGCGGCGCTTCGGGCGAGGGGTACCACCTCCGCCGGCGGCAGCGTACCGGCTACGAACCTGCTCACACTCGCCTCCGCGAGCCCGGCCCATGCCGGCGCATAGACGCCGCGTGGGCGGCGGGAACGGTTCGCGCCACGACCGGGGCTACGACCGCCTCTCCACCCGGGCTGCGCAGCCGCAGCGCGGCCGCGATCGCCGCGAGGATTTCATTCTCGACCTCGAGGAGATCGGCCGCCTCGCGCTCGTAAGCCTCCGACCAGACGTCGAAGCCACCATCCACGCTTACCAGATGAGCAGTGACCCGCAGCCGGTCGCCCGCCTGCCGAACGGTGCCGAGCAGCACCGATCCGACGCCGAGTTTCCTGCCGATCCGGGATGGATCGTCCGCCCCAGCCGCTAAACCGGAGCCGCCCACCGCGACCCGAAGCCCGGGAATGCGTCCGAGCACCCCTGTGAGATCTCCGGTGATTCCCTCGCCCAGGTAGTCGTAGGAGGAATCGGGGCCATCGCTCACGAACGGGACCACGGCGATCGAGTGCGGGGGAGGAGCCGGCGGGCGGGGAGCAGGAGGAGCCGACGTCACCCGAAGCCAGAGCGTTGCCGCCAGCACCCCGGTTACCGCAACACCGAAGGTCTTCCAGCGCACCGGCAGCGGCGAGCGGGCCGGGGTCACGTCGCGGCGCGCTTGACGGAGATCGTACCGCGGCGCATATGAAATCGAGCTACCATCACGAACATTCGAGATTCTTCAACGGAGGATGCCCCTATGGCGACCGATGACCGGGGTGAGGCCAGGATTGAATCGATCGTCGTGAGACTTCGAACAAGAGATGGGTCGGCCCGGGAGATCAAGGTGGACCCCGACGAGAACGACGCACTCTTCTGGAGCCAGGAAGCGGTGGACAAGCTGGCGCTCCCGTTTTACCTGGCGGCCCGAAGCCTGGAGCAGGCGCTTGCGATTCGAGGACAGGTGGATAGCCAACTGGGAAAAGCCGGCCTCATCATAGCCGCCCATAAGCGGCTCTGCACATTGATGATCGCCGACCTGAGCCGGATCGATCCGGTTTCCGGTCTCTAGCGCACCCCGGGGGTCGGAGTGCTGTCCCCCACCAGGTCCTGGAACCGGCGGTCGCCCTGAAGCTGCTCGAACTCGGGATCGCGGCGGATGAAGGCTTTGGCCTCGGGAGACGCGGTCAGATATCGCCCGATCAGTCTGATCGCTTCGGCATTGTCCCCCAGGCGGGCCCGCGCGCCGGCTTCGTAGAAGTCGAGCTGAGGATCGGCCGCGCCGTCCTGCTGGGCCGCTCGAAGAGTCTTGCGCGCACTGTCCGTCCGACCTGCCCGCGCGAGCACAGCCGCCATCATCATTCGCCAGCGGGGATGATACATCGACCGCTCCGACGGTCGCACCAGGGTGTCGAGCTGCGCCACGAGGCGCCACCCCTTGTCCACGTCCGGCATGCTCGGACCGGGCATATAGAGTTGCGTCAACTGGCAGAAGCTGAAGAGCCACTGCTCAGGAAAGCGTGAGAATCCCTCGTTGCACCAACGGGATGCACTCTCCCACTGGCGCATCAGCAGTGACGTGAGGTACAGGCGAAACACGATGCTCTGTGCATCCGATAGAAAGGCGTCGGCGTCATACGCCCTTCGCGCCGCGACGTTGGCTTCCTCGAACGCGCCTCGCTCCACGAGGAGTGTGCTCAGCACGCTCCAGGCGAATGCCTGCGATGGATTGTCGGGCACGGCCGCGGCCCTCAGATCCCGCTCGGCGTTGTCGAGCTCGCCCAGATCGCCTCGCCCGTTGTATTGCCAGTCCGCGAAGCGGAGCCAACCGCGCAGCCCGAGTGCGGGTGGATAGCCGGGTCTCTTGTCCAGCACCTCCGAGACATGGGCAAGACCCACCGGAACCCAGCGGGAAAGCGATCGAGAGGCCGTCGTATCATCGGGGTCGATGCGATCGGCCGCGATCCACGCCCTGAGGAGGGCGGGGTCGACCCAGTCCGTATCCCGCCGGATCGCGAGGACGAGAAGCGAGTCGGCGGTATCGAGCGTGCGGTGAGCCGCCGGCGAATCCCCTGCCCGGAACAGCGACTTCGCGTCTTCCCTGAGCTTCTGTGCCCTCCATACCAGCACCCACGCGCCCGCATCCCGCGTTCCGGATCTGAGATCGCGGAGGTGAATCTCCTCGCCGAGGCGAGCGCGGAGAAAGAAGGCCACCTGCTCCGCCAGCGCCCCCCGGAGCGCCAGTACGTCGCCCGGAGGCTCGATCACCTTGCTGTCGAGCTGTCGGCCACTGGCGGGATCGACGAGGCGGACGGTGACGCTGGGATGTGCGACGGTACCGCCGACGGTACCCGTCACCAGCGTCCCGACGCCGAGCGCGGCGCCGAGACTGTCGAGCGGGGCCGGCTGGTCGCGGTAGCGGCGCACGCCGTTGGCGCTGACGACGCTGAGCGCCTGCACCTCGCCCAGGCGATCGATGAGATCTTCGGTCAGCCCGTTGGCCACCGAGCGCAGATTGCTGTCCGTTCCCGCCGGATCGAAATAGAGCACCGCGAGGTGGGTCGGATCACCCGAGAGTGCTTCCAGGCCGGCGTGTCGCGATGGGGCGGACGAGGAAGTGATCTCGGCGCGGTGGCGGAGAACGAACGCCGCGGCGAGGGCCGCGATGGCGATGAGCACCGCGGTGGCCCATCGGCCCGACGGCTTCTCGACAGTCTCGACTGTCTCGACCGTCTCGACCTCCTCCGTGGCGGTGGGGGCGCCGAGTGCGGCGGCAAATGACGAGGCGCTCTGGAAGCGATCGGCGGGGAGCTTGGCCAGCGAGCGCTCGACGACCACCTGCACCCATTGGGGCAGCTCGGGGCGCACCGTGCGGAGGGGAGTGGGCGCCAGCTCCAGATGCTTTGCGGCGATTGCCTGGGCGGTTGCGCCGGTGAAGGGGGGCTCGCCCGACAGCATCTCGTACAGCACGCAACCGAGGCTGTAGACGTCGCTCCGGCCGTCGATGACGTCGCTCGCCGATGCCTGTTCCGGGCTCATGTACGCCGGCGTGCCCAGAACCCGAGGGCCGGAGCGGGCCTCATCGGACGATGCCGCGCTCATCGCCCTGGCGATGCCGAAATCGGCGACCATCGCGTGCCCCGCGCCGAAGAGAATGTTCTCCGGCTTGATGTCGCGATGGACCACGCCTTCCGCATGGGCGTAGGCCAGCGCGTCGGCCACTTCTCCGGCGATCCGCAGCGCATCGTCGAGCGGCAGCTGGCCGTCGCGCCGGATCCGCTCGCGCAGAGTGTCGCCGGCGACGTAGGGCATGACGTAGTAGAGCAGGCCGGCGGCCTTCCCCGAGTCGTGGAGGGGGAGGATGTTGGGGTGGGTGAGCCGGGCGGCGATACGGATCTCGCGGAGGAACCGCGCGGCGCCGAGCGCCTCGGTGACGTCGGGCCGGAGAACCTTGAGCGCAACGGGGCGGGCGTGCTTCAGGTCGCGGGCGAGGTACACGGTGGCCGTCCCACCCCGGCCGAGCTCCCGCTCGAGGGTGTAGTGTCCGGTGAGGACGGTGCGCAGCCGTTCGATTGCCAACCCAGTCACAGCAGGCCCCAAGTCTCTGACCGGGTAAGTTATGACTCCGGAGTCTGAGCGGCCAGCCAACCAGCCGGCCGCTCAGAGCCGGGGCTCACTCCCCGACGACTCGTGGCCTATCGGCCGACCTGCTCCGCCGACTGCTTCAACAACCGGTCGTGCTCGTCACCATCCTCATCGAGAAGCCGGAGCATGATCTTCTCCGCCACGATCGCCCGCTCTTGCCATAAGAGTCCGGGGGCATTGATCGCCTCGGTGTCCTCGAGTATTTCGTGCGCGAGCTCGGGGGGAAGATGCTCGGCGAACGGGCGCGCAACCTTGGTCAGATATTCGAGCTTCCGCGACAGATCGAAACAGTATGTGGCAAGCATATAAAATGCTTCGGGATCTCCGACCTTGACGGAATCGAGCTTGGCGGTTCGCCCTTTCGCCGGCGGCCGGGGAACGGCGTAGAGCGTCGCCAGCACCGGCGCGATGGCTCTTTCTTCGTGGGACATTGCTGCCTCCCTGTTCAGGACTGGGGCCTTCAACCACGCAGCGGCAGTGGCCCCGCACTGCCTCCGGCTCTCAGGGGCCGGCTGGGAATACTGACGGCGCAAGACGGGCGGCAAAGAGCACGTCGCCGATCGACCAGGAAGTGCGGAACGATTCGCGCCAGCGCCTGGCGTCGGCGGCCAGCCCGCGCGCTTGCAGGAGCTCGCCGAGCAGCAGGCGTTGAGGAGCCATCGACGTAAGCGGGTAATACCAGACGAACGGCTCATTGATGCGGCTCAGCGAGCGTTGGAGCAGGTCGATTGCCCCCACCGAATCGCCGCGCAGGAGAGACAGCCGGGCCTCGAGCGAAAACTGGAGGGAGGCGGGCGCAGGATCGGACTGATCGATCGAAGGCCGCGCCCTCTTCATGCGGGCCAGCAGATCGAGGACCTCCGTCGAGTCTCCCATGAGTGTGGCCCGATGGACCAGTGCCTGAAATCCCTGCTCGAGCTCATCCCACGCCGGACGGGTGAAATCGGGGATCAGTCCGCTCGCGACCTGAGAGCGGGCCCATGCAAACATCGGATTCACGATCTCCGCGGCGGGATAGCCGGCGAGATAGGCGTGTACCATCCAACCGTCGAAGGGGTGGTCTCCCGCGTCGGCCCTCCACGCGGCCACGGCATCGGGCCAGCTGCCTTGCGCCGCCAGGACAGCCATCCTGAACTCGGCTCCCCTTCGGCGGTCGTCGGGCGTGCGGTGCGAACCGGTCAGGTAGCCCGCGAGAGTGTCAGCAAGAGGCAGGTTCACCGACCCGTGAGCCCAGAGGGCGATGATCTGGGAGAGCGCTTGGCGGTCCGCCCCCCGAAGCTGATTTTGTGCGGTCCGTCGGGCTTCCGTCCCGCCGAATCGCTGGAGGATGGCTGCCTCCCGCACGGACCTGGCCGGATCGTCGCGGCCCATCCGGCGCACGTACCTGGCCGCGCGCGCCGAATCCCCGGCGGAGAGCGCGAGATCTACGAGATGGTCGTAAATCGGGGCGAAGGAGCTGTCGAGCTCGGCCGTCCGCTCGAGTGCGGGCAGGGCGTCGGCTGGGGAATGGCCGGCATAGGCGGCGAGGTGGAACAGGGACTCACCGAGACCCACCCAGGCATCGATGTCGTCACGGTCGTCGAGGACGGCGTTCTGAAATGCCGCGATGGCCTGCTCACCGTTCCCCAGAACGAACTGTCGCCGCGCTTGCAGCAGGTTCGTCCACCGCGGCGGCAGTGGAGGATGAGTGCGAAGGCCGGCATCGAGCGTCGAGAGTGATGCCGAGTAGTCGTACCTCCAGCCATCCACGTCGCTCAGGCGCAGATACGCCAGCCCGCAGGAAGAGTCCGCCTCGATGGCCTGTTGATATGCGGTGGCGGCCCCGTCGTAGTCGCCGGCCGAAAACCTGGCTTGCCCCTGGAGAAGATGACCCAGCGCCGCCGCCGAAGAGGTGGACGAGAACGCGGCCCTCCGGGCGCCGAGGTCGAGGTTCTCCCGATCTGCCAGCGCTCCGATCAGCTGTACGGCGAGCCGTCCGACAGGGACGTCCAGCTGGGGACCCGGTGTACTGTCGGCGACCCGCACCACCCGCTCGCCATCGCTCACCGAGTAGACGTCGAGGCTGACCCTGGAGCCTGCGCCGGCCGGCAGGACTGCGCCGGTCACCACGTACCTCCCACCCAACCGGGCGGCCCCGCTCAGCAACTCGGAAAAGGGGACCGAACGCGAGCCTCTGCCGGGACCCAGCAGCGCGCCGCCGTCGATCGCGCGCAACCCCGGGACCCAATCGAGCGCCTCCGCCAGCAGGACATGACCGGCAGGCGCTGGCCCGCCGTGGGGCGCGCGCTGGTCATCCGACCCGTCAAAGGGCAGGACGACGACGCCGATCGGCGAAGAGGGGGGGACTCCGGGCGAGCGATGAAGAATGGCCGCGAGCCCCAGTGCCCCGAGGATCGTTACCACGGCACCTGCACTGAGGATCCCGCGCAGGTCCTTCCGTGGGTGCGACCGTTCCCCGGTGCCGCTTCCCGCGACCAGACTGGCGGCGAACGCCTCGGCGGTCGGAAACCGGTCGGCCGGGACCTTCGCCAGCGCTCTCTCCACGGTTGCTTCGAGCTCCGGAGATATCCCCGGCCGCACGACATGGAGAGGCGGGGGAGGATCCTGCCTATGCCGGGCCAGAACACTCTGGGCGGTCCGGCCGCTGAATGGCGGGTCACCGGCGAGCATCTCGTAGAGAACGCAGCCGAGAGCGTAGATGTCGGAGCGCCGGTCGGCGGTCCCGTCTCCGGTTCCCTGCTCCGGGCTCATGTATTCCGGGGTACCGATCGCGATTCCGGTTCCGGTCAGCTCCTCCTGATCCATGTGCGAAAGCGCCTTCGCGATGCCGAAGTCCGCCACCATCGCATGCTCCCCGTTGAGCAGGATGTTCTCGGGCTTGATATCGCGGTGGAGCACGTCGTGCGAGTGCGCGTAACTCAGCGCTTCGGCCACTTCCCTGGCGATCTGCAGCGCGTCGGGAAGGGAAAGCTGGTTCTCCCGCCGGATGCGGTCCCGCAGGGTCTCGCCCTCGACATACGGCATGACGTAATAAAGGAAGCCGGCGGCAACGCCCGAGTCGAAAAGCGGGAGGATGTGGGGGTGCTGGAGTCGTGCTTCGATGCGGATTTCGCGGAGGAAGCGCTCGGTGCCGAGGGCGGCAGCCAACTCGGGGCGGAGCACCTTGATCGCGACGTCGCGGTCGTGCTGCCGGTCGTGGGCCCGATAAACGTAGGCCATGCCGCCGTGCCCGATCTCGCGATCAAGCTCGTAACGGTCCGCCAACGCGGCCCGCAGGCGGTCGACCAGATCCATCACGGTGGCGCCCACACGAGGCCTCGGAGGGAAACCGAATCACACCGGTTTCCACCCCAGAGATTGTAGGTCTTCAGCAGCCTACTATACGGGCCGCGATGGCCCTCGGCTAGAGGATATACCTTCTCAAGTCGTCATCACCCACGATCTTGGACAGCCGCTCCCGCACGTCACCGGCGTCGAAGACGATTCGCTTGGTGACATAGTCGGGAAGCTCGAAGAGCACCTCCTCGAGCAGGGCAGACATGACGGTGTGAAGCCGCCGGGCGCCGATGTTTTCCATTCGGTCGTTCGCCATGAACGCCACCCGGGCGATCTCGGCGATCCCCTCCGGCGTGAACTCGAGCTCGGCCCCCTCCGCGGCCACCAGCGCACGGTACTGCTTGGTGAGGGCGTTTTCCGGCTCGGTCATGATCCGGATGAAGTCCTGCTCGGTGAGCGGGAGCAGCTCGACCCGGATCGGGAACCGGCCCTGGAGCTCGGGAATGAGATCGGAGGGCTTGGAGACGTGGAACGCCCCGGCGGCAATGAAAAGAATGTGGTCGCTCCGGACATAGCCGTAACGGGTCTGCACCGTGGAGCCCTCGACGATCGGCAGGAGATCGCGCTGGACGCCCTCGCGCGACACGTCGGGGCCGCCGGCCTGATTGCGCTCGCCGGCGATCTTATCGATCTCGTCGATGAAGATGATGCCGTGATTCTCGACCCGGTCGAGCGCCTCGTTCACCAC
>JBOHSC010000193.1:0-14456 GCA_050733115.1 Gemmatimonadales bacterium | reverse complement strand
CCGCTGAAAGCATCTAAGTGGGAAACTCTTCCCAAGATGAACACTCCTGGAGCGTAAGCTCCCTGAAGGGCCCTGGGAGACTACCAGGTTGATAGGGCGCAGATGTACGGGGGGCAACCCCTTCAGTCGAGCGCTACTAATCGCCCGTGAAGTTTGATCTCTTCCGATTCCACGCATCTATCATCATCCATCGCTCGATGTGGGTCGCAGGTCACTCGTCGCAGGTCTTCGGACCCGCTGCCTGAGACCTGCGACCTTCAGTCTTACGGCTGACGACTAGCGCGCAGGGGCCACACCCGTTCCCATTCCGAACACGGCAGTTAAGCCCTGCAGCGCCGATGGTACTGCCACTGCGAGGTGGTGGGAGAGTAGGCCGTCGCCAGCCTCTTCTTTCGAAGCCCGGAATCTCCCATGAGACTCCGGGCTTCTTCTTTGTCCTCTCGCCGCCGGCTCGTCCGTGGACAGCGGCCTACTCGCGACCGGGTGTTCTGGCCCGGAACTGCTCGAGCTTGGTTGCCAAACGTCCCACGGGACCGGCCATGGTCGCTCCTCCCCGGGCCGGGCCCGATGCCGTCGCGTGAGTCACGGCCGCGTCGCGAACGATGTTGTTCGTTCCGAGATCCACCACTTCGTTCACGACATCCTCGAATTCGTTCGCGGTCACCCGATTCCGAGAGGTGGGCTCGTCCAGGAAAATCGCCGTCCCCGGAAATGGCGTGAAGGTCTCCTTCTCGCCCGGAAGGTTACTCAGCCGGTTGCCAACGATCCGGTTCTGGGTACCTCCCGCGACGATGATCCCCAGACCCTCGCCCCCCCGCAGCTCATTCTCCGCGATCAGGTTGTTCCGTCTCGCGCGTTGCTCATGGGCCGGGGTCTGGAGTACCTGAACCGGCTGTCGCGGCAGAGTCAGGGAGACCCGGGGTTGCGGGGCGAGATCGCCCAGGCCTACATCAGGCTCGGGATCGCGCAGGGTAATTCGACGGGAGCCAATCTCGGTACCTTCGGGCGGCTCGCGTGAGCCTGACCAGGGCGTTGGTGCTGGCGCGCGAGCTGGTCGACAATGACTCCACCAATCGGAGCGCCCGCCGCTCGTTGGCGCTGGCCTACGAGAAGCTGGGCGACGTGAAGGCCTGGACCGGCGACGTCTCCGGCGCCGTGGCTGATGCCCGCGAGGCGCTCCGCAACTGGGAGTATCTCTCGCAGACCGAGCCTGAGAACGCCAACGCCCGGCTCGCCGTCGCCATCAGCACCACCAAGCTCGGTGATCTTCTCGGCCATCCTGCGTTCCCCAACCTCGGTGATCGCACGGGCGCCGAGCTGCAGTACCGGCGCACCCTCGCATTGCTGGAGACCCCGGCGCTCGACAGCGTCGCCGAGCGGCGCCGGCGTCGGCACATTGCACTGAGCCACGAACGGCTCGGGATGAGGTTCAAGCTCGAGGGTCGATACGCCGAAGCGCTGGACGCGCTCGGGCGATCCCTGGCGCTCCGGGAAGAGCTGTCGCGGGAGGATCTCACGACAGCGGATGCCACGCGCGAACGTGGCCGTCTCCCGGGAGAATCTGTGTCAGGTCCACCTGGCCCAGGGAAACGTCTCGGCGGCGACGGATGAGTGCGGCAAGGCCGTGGAACTTTACCGGGGACTCCACGCGGCAGATCCCGGCAATGCGCAGGGCCTCACCGATCTGGCAGTGGCCGAGAGCGAGACCGCGGGCGTGCTGGAGGCGCGGGGACAATGGACGGCCGCGCTCGCGGCGCTCGATCGGAGCACGCGGCTGCTTCAGGAATTTCTGCGCGCCAATCCGGCCAACCTGCCGGCGGAGAGGCAGCTGGCGCGCAACCCGCTCCATGCGAGCATGCTCCACGGGCGCCTCGCGGGCGCCTTGCGCGGCCCCGACCGCGCCCGGCACGCGAGCGAGGCCCGGAGCCTGTTCGAGCGCGGTCGCCAGGCACTTATGGTATCGCTGGACAAAGGCCCCACGACCGAGGACGAAGCCGACCAGAGTCTGCGCACGGAAGCGGAGCGAGTGGTCTCCAGCGCCCTCGCTCGCCCCTAATCACGGCCGAGCAATCGCGACGGAGGAAACGCCGCCTCCAGATCCGCCACCACCGCGCGTATCACTTCCGCTGAATCTCCGGGCCTCTCCTCCTCCTCACCCCACCGCCAGCCCTCCAGATACGCGTCGGCACTCGTCGCCCGCTGCCGCATCGCCAGCCGATCGATGGCGTGCTGGAATCGCTCCGGCAGCGACTCCTTCGTCTGGCCCTCCGCGTCCCAGGCTTTGACGTGAGCTGGAATCTCTCTCCAGTACATGATCTGATAGAAAGCCATCGTCGATTTCCCTCTCCCGGTGGGTCGATTTGCACTCGCAGAAAGTGGCGCCGGCGGCGTGATTTTTCTTGTTGCCGTATAGGCACGTCTTGTTGCCTGTTCGGCCGCACCATATAATGGCTGCGTCGGCTTCGCGGAGGAAGCACCCGCGATGCCGATCCGCACTCCTCCCGCACTACACACCGGGACCAGCTCATGGGGAAGCCTCGGTACACACACTCGGTGGCCCGCGCGCTGGCCGTGCTGGATCATCTCGCGTCCGCGGATGCGACTGGCTTGGGAGTGACCGAATTGAGCCGAAGGCTTGGCGTCCATCGTTCCACGTCGTCGCGAGTGCTGATGACGCTCCAGCGCGCGGGCTTCGTCGAACGCGATCCGGTGACCGAGAAGTACTGCGCCGGAGAGCGGGTTCTCGAGCTCGCGAGCCGGGTTCCGCCGCGGCTGCAGCTCCGCCACGTCGCCGAGCCGTATCTGCGACGCCTGGAAGGCAAGGCGGGGGAGACGGTGACGCTCGCCGCGTTCCAGGGCTTCGAAGCCGTCACGCTGGCGTTCGTCCGCAGCCGGCACCTGCTGAGCGCGACGCCCGAGAACGGCCGCCCGGCGCCGGCTCACTGCACGGCCCTCGGGAAGTCGCTGCTGGCCTTCCAGCCCGAGAGTGTGATCGCGCGAGTCCTCGAACGCGAGCTGGTGGCGTACACACCCCGCACCATCACCGACATCCGCCGGCTTCGGATCGAGATCGACCGCATTCGCAAGCGCGGCTACGCGCTGAGCATCGAAGAGCGTGAGCTGGCTCTCACCGGGGTGGCTGCCCCCGTGAGGGACTCTCGAGGTGAGGTCGTCGCCTCGGTCGGCATATCCGGCCCTCTGCAGCGGCTCACCCCGAAGCGGCTGGAGCAGTTGGCGCCCGACGTGGTCGAGGCCGCCGACGATCTCTCCGGCTGGCTCGGGTACCAGCCGGGTGTCACCGCCCAAGGAAACGGAGCGAAGCCCACATGACCGTCGCACCGGCACCACCGATCGCTCCGCCCTCGATTCCCGCGTTTCGGCCCTTGACGGCCGAAGACGTGCGGATGGTGCACGAGGCCTCGCTTCGAGTCCTCGAGGAGACCGGCGTCGAGGTGTCGGAACCAGAGGCCCGCGGCATCTTCGCCGCCGGCGGCGCCAAGCAGGACGGCGACCGGATCCGGATTCCTTCGCGCATGGTGGAGCGCGCGCTGGAAACCGTTCCTCATCGGCTCGTCCTGTACGGCCGCCGGCCCGGCACCGAGCTGTACCTCGATGGCACCCGCGTCTACATGGGAACCGGCGGTATGGCGGTCAACGTGCTCGATGTCGAGACCGGGAAGGCGCGCAGAGCCGACCTGATCGATTCGGTCCAGATTGCCCGTCTGGTGGACGCACTGCCCAACATTGACTTCTACATGCGACCGCTCGAGGCCCACGACATCCCGAGCGAGATCAGCGACATCAACCGGGCCTACGCTGGGCTCGCCGGCACGGCCAAGCACTTCATGGGCGGTGCCTGGTCGGTGGACGCGGTCCGGGACGTCATCAGGTTGGCCGCCCTCCTAGCTGGAGATGAGGCCGCGCTTGTGGAGCGGCCCATCATGTCCTTTGTCGTTTCCTGGATGGTGAGCCCCCTCCGATACAACCCGGAGGCGGTGCCCCTGCTGACGGAGATCCTCCGCCGGGGAATGCCGGTCGCCCTCTCGACCGCCCCGATGACCGGCACCAATTCCCCGGCGACCCTCGCCGGCACGCTGACGCTCCTGAATGCCGAGGAGCTCTCCGGCCTGGTCTACAGCCAGCTCGTCAACCCAGGCACGCCGATTCTCTACGGTGCCGTCCCCTCCGCTGCGGACCTTCGCACCGGCGCCTTCGTCTCTGGGGCGCCAGAGTTCGGGCTGCTGAACGCCGCTGCCGCCCAGCTCGCCCAATTCTACGAGCTGCCGCTGTACAACTCGGGAGGGACCAGCGACAGCAAGGTCCCCGACTTCCAGGCCGGCTACGAGAAGGCCCTCACCCTGGTGCTGAGCGCACTGGCCGGCGCCAACTACATCCACCATGCCGCCGGCATCCTGGATTCACTGATGACGGTGGCCCTCGAGCAGTACGTCCTCGACGACGAGGTGATCGGCGCCGTGCGACGGATCATGCGGGGTATCGAGGTGAACGCCGACAGCCTTGCGGTCGACGTGATCAACCAGGTCGGGCCCGGCGCCCACTACCTCGCCGAAGACCACACACTGCGGCACATGCGGTCTGAATTCTTCTTCCCCTCTCTGGCCGACCGCGGTACCCGCAATCGATGGGAAGGCGGGGGCTCCCTCGACGCTCGCGAGCGAGCTCGCCGGCGAGCCAAGGAGATCCTGGGGCGCCCCCAGCCGGAGTTGATCGCTCCTGACCTCGACGCGCGGATTCGCGCCGAGTTCGATATCCGAGTTCAGAAGGGCTGAGCTCGAATCACTGAGTTGAGGAGCGGGGACGTGGGCGGCGGCGACGCAGGACAGCCGTGTGACAGTGGGATCGGAACAGATCATCTGAGAGTGTGACGAATAGACACGTAGCTCATGGTCCACGGTGATAACTGGAGGTCCCCCCATGGTATCTGCTTCCAGACGAGTCGGTCCTGTCTTGTGGGCGATGTGCTGGCTCTCCGCCGTGGGAGCCGCTCAAACGCCGGCCAATGTCCCGCCCGCCGACACAGCCTCGGCAGAAGCAACCAGCGTACCCTCCGCGCTGCTGGCGGATTCGGTGATCACCGGCGTGGTCGTCAATGCCCAGGGCGCGCCACTCCCCGGCCTGAGGCTGGAGGTTGTGGGGACCACGCTTCAGGTCAACACGGACGCGGACGGAGCGTTCCGGTTGGGCGGCCTGTCGTCGCGCAAGGTGACCCTGAGAATCAGCGGCATCGGGTACCGGCCGCGGACCCAGACCGTGGACGTCGGCTCCCGCAACCTGAGACTGGTGATGACGGAAGCGCCGTTCAACCTGGACGAGCTCGTGGTCACCGGGGTCCCGGGCGCGACGGAAAAGCGCGCCCTGGGCAATGCGGTGGGCCAGCTCAATCCGACGGACCTGACCGACGTGGTTCCCGTGGCCGATGTCACCGACATGCTGAACGGGCGGATACCGGGCGTGGCGCTGAATCGCGGAGGTGGGCTCGCGGGCACGAGCGGGACCGTCACCATTCGCGGCAGATCGAGCATGAGCCTGCCCCCGACTCCGCTGATCTACATCGACGGGGTCCGGGTCAGCTCCGATTTCGGATTCAGGGGCAGTGGCCAGAGCTATGCCGACTTCAACGCCCTGGACCTCGTGGATCCGGAGGACATCGAGAAGATCGAGGTCATCAAGGGGCCGTCCGCGGCGACGCTGTACGGAACCGAAGCCTCCGCGGGCGTGATCCAGATCATCACGAAGAAGGGCGCAGGGGGAGGGAAGGCCAAGATCGACTTGAGCATCCGCCAGGGCACCAACTGGTTCATGGATGCCGAAGGGCGGATTCCGATCAACTACTGGAAGAACCCGGCCACGGGGGAGATCGTGACGGAGAACCTGGTCGCGCTGGAGGACGCGCGGGGTACTCCGATCTTCCGGAGCGGGCACACTCAGGATTACAACCTCAACCTGAGCGGCGGAACCGAGCAGCTCGGATACTATACCAGCCTGAACTACGACCGCGACGAGGGCGTCACCAAAGACAACCACTCGGGACGCACCTCCGCTCGCGCGCGGGTGACGTTCAAGCCCACCAGCACCGTGCAGGTCGATGCCAGCACCGGTTTCTCCTTGATCGACACTCGACTGCCGCTGCTGGGAGGCCTTGCCACCAGCGTCTCCAATATCTATTACGGCAGCCCTTCGACGCTGGATACCCCGCTGCGCGGGTTCTGGCAGATGCCCGCCGAAATCCAGAGAAGCATCTACTCCAACAACTACAATCAGCGCCGGACGATCGGCGGCCTCGAGGTCAAGCACCGGCCGGCGAGCTGGTTCGAGCAGCGGCTGGCGATCGGATTGGACCTGGGCTCCAATGAACAGGACACCTACAGCCCGAGACTGGCTCCGGAGCTGGTCCAGTTTGTCGGCACCTCGGGGGTCACGGGGTCCAGAGTGCTCCGCGAGGAGGCAGTGCAGAACCTGACTTTCGACTACTCGGGTACCGCTACGTGGCGGCCATCATCCACACTGGAGGCCAAGACGTCGCTGGGGGCCCAGCACTATCGCAAGGCAACCGACTACCAGACGGCCACGGCGCAGAACTTTCCCGCCCCGGGCCTGAAGGCCATCTCGGCCGCGTCCGTGCGCCAGGTGACGCAGGACCGGATCGAGAACAACACGCTGGGAGTGTTCGCCCAGCAGCAGCTCGGCTACAAGGGCCGGCTCTACCTCACCGGCGCCCTCCGGGTCGACGACAACAGCGCCTTCGGCAAGAACTTCGATTTCGTCACCTATCCGAAGATGAGCGCGAGCTGGGTGATCAACGAAGAGCCGTTCTGGAAGGTGGGGTTCGTGAACAGCCTCAAGCTGCGGGCTGCGTATGGGGCATCGGGTCAGCAGCCCACCGCCAATGCCGCGGTGCGCACCTACGGCCCGATCATCGGAGAAGGCGACCAGCCAGGCCTGGTCCCACAGGCGGTCGGCAACCCGGACCTCAAGCCGGAGCGGGGCGAGGAAATCGAGGCGGGCCTGGACGCCAACCTCTTCCACGACCGCATTGGGCTCGAGTTCACCTACTACAGAAAGAGGACCAAGGACGCGATCCTGTTGGTCAACGTTCCGCCCTCGTCGGGATTCTATCCCAACCAACAGTACACGAACGCCGGCACGATCAAGAACAACGGTGCCGAGATGCTGGTCTCGGCTCAGGTCGTCAACGGGCGGTCCGTCGGCCTGAATCTGTCGGCGAGCGTGTCGACCAACCACAACGAGATCCTGAAGCTCGCCGATGGGATCCCCTTCATCAACTCGGGATGGATCCCCAACCGCAACCAGCCCGGATACCCGGTGTCGTCCTACTTCTTCAAGCGGGTGGTCAGCGCGGAGCTGGACGCCGACCACAAGCCGATCAACGTGCTCTGTGATGGCGGGCCGGGCAACGCACCGGTCGCGTGCAACGTGGCGCCACGGGTCTTCATCGGCCAGCCCGAGCCGACCTGGGAGGGCTCGGTATCGTCGACGCTCTCGCTCGGCCGTAGCCTGCAGCTCTATGCCAACGTCGACTTCAAGCTCGGCTGGTCCACCTACGACTGGGCCACATACTCCCGCTGTGTCGGGCGGCCGCTCTGCGACATCAGCGTCTCGCCCGAAAAGTACGACGCCATCACGCTGGCCGAGCAGGACCTCGCCCGCACCTTCGAGGGCGGATACTACGTGACAAAGATGGGCTTCGCGAAGCTGCGTGAGGTGGCCCTGAGCTACACGCTGCCGAATCAATGGGCGCGGGCTCTCGGCGCGACGAATGCGGTCGTCAGCATCGCGGGAAGGAACCTCCACACCTGGACCAACTACCACAACCTGCCTGACCCCGAAGTGTCGTTCAAGCCACCCGGCCAATCATCGGATCGTGACAGCCCCTGGACGCTGGGCGTGAATCCGTTGCCGACACAATTCATCACGACGGTGCACCTGACCTTTTGATTCCTCAAGAAGGGGTGGCTGCTATGATCGCGCGCAAGAGAGAGCGTGTGGTTTCAAGCCTTGGCAGGATTGGGTGGGTCGCTCTCTTCATGATCCTCGGGCCGGTGGCGGGGTGTGGCCTGTCGGACGACCTGCTGGAAGCCGACTTGCCGTCCCAGGTGGACGCGGATGATCTCAACAATCCGGCCAACGCCACGTTCCTGGTCAATGGGGTGGTCGGTTCCTTCGAATGTGCCTTCGCGGGGTACGCGATGGCCAGCGGCATTCTGGGGTGGGAGCTGGAGGATTCCTGGGGATTCCCTGGGCCCGGCCCGGAGACCAAGCACCGCAACCTCACGACCAACGGCTTTGCCGCCCTGGTGCAGGGTTGTGGCGGCATCGGGGTGTCCGTTCCTCTGTCCAAGGCTCGGTTTCAGGCGGATGACATGATCGGGCGATTGAATGCGTGGACCGACGACCAGGTCGCCAATCGCGCCCAACTGATTGCCAAGGTCACGGCGTATTCAGCCTACACCCGCGTCCTCCTCGGTGAGGCGATGTGCACCATCGCTTTTGATACCGGAGGCGAGCTCCAGCCCAGCGACGTATTCCAACAGGCGGAATCGTTGTTCACGATCGTCCTCGGCGGCAGCCCGACGGCGGACATCCTCGGGATGGCGCAGGTGGGCCGCGCCCGCGCGCGATTGGATCTGGGCAAGTATCCGGAGGCGGCCGCCGACGCCGCCACCGTCCCTGACGGGTTCGTCAAGAATGCGACCCGCTCGGCGTCCGACGCGACTCGCGAGAACAATCTGGTCCGCCAGAACAACATGGCCAACAACTGGACGGTCGGCGTCCGGTACCAAGGCCTGCAGTTCCAGGGCGTGCCCGACCCGCGCGTGCCGGTAACGAACACCGGTATCCCGGGGCGAGACGGGCAGACGCCGCTCTGGGTTCAGAACAAGTACCCGGCGCTGTCCACGCCGATTCCGATCGCCAGGTGGGCCGAGGCCCAATTGATCCTGGCGGAGACCGATTGGCGAGCCGGGAATGACGCCGGCGCGGTGGACATCATCAACGTGCTGCACGCCCGGACCAATCCGCCGCTGCCGCCGTTCGCGAGCACCGACCATGCGGAGATCTGGAACCAGATCCTGTACGAGCGCTCCGCGGAGCTGTTCCAGGAGTCGCAGCAACTGGGTGACATCAGGAGACTGGGCCTGCCGCTCTTCCCGGCGCCCGGTACGGTCGACGCGATCCATGGGGGGACCTTCCTGGACGCGACCTGCTTCCCGTTGCTCGACGTCGAGCGGGAGAACAATCCAAACCTGAGCGTGAGGCGGGCACAATGAACTGCATGCGAGTGGCGGCCGTCGCGCTCATCTCGGTGTGCGTCGGTACGGTGGCGGGCGCTCAGACCAAGCCGAAGAGCTACGCGCAGCCCTCGGCACCCGATTACGACATCCGGGTGATGGATGGTCTGCAGATCCAGATGAAGGACGGGGTGCATCTCTACGGTCACGTGTTCGTGCCGGTCGGAAAGAACAAGAAGGAGCGCTTCCCCGTGCTGTTCAACTACACCCCGTACCGGCAGACCGCCGAGAGTCGTTACGCGTCGTCCGCGTATTTCGTCCGGCGCGGGTACGTCGATGCCCACTTCCAGGTGCGGGGCTCCGGCAACAGCGAAGGGACGCTGCCGGAGCGGGAGTATTCCGATCAGGAAATGCAGGATGCGGTAGAGGTCATCGCCTGGCTGGCCCGCCAGCCCTGGTCGAACGGAAAGGTCGGGATGTACGGCTATTCGTGGAGCGGCTTCAACGCCGCCCAGGTCGCGATGCGCAAGCCGCCCGCGCTGAAGGCGATCATGGTGGGTGCCGGCACCGAGGACTATTACCACGAGGATATCCACTACCTCGACGGCATTCTCCACCTGAGCATGTACAACGCCAGCATCGACCTGCAGACGGCGCAGAGTCCCGCTCCGGACTTCCCGCTGACCGAGAAGTACTTCAAGGAGCGCTTCGACCAGCCGCCGTGGAGCCTGATCTTTCTCAAGCACCAGCGCGACGACGACGCATTCTGGCGCCGGAACCAGCGCTTGTACGTCAACCCGAAGTCGATCGCGATCCCGACGTTCATGACCGGCGGGTGGCTGGATCAGTACCGGTCGAGCATTCCCCGAATGCTGGAGCGCATCTCGGCGCCGACCAAGGCGGTCGTGGGCCCGTGGAATCACAGCTCGCGCGAGCCGGGTCCGGCGCCGGAGTATCGCTACGAGCAGGTCCGGTGGTGGGATTATTGGCTCAAGGGCCGCAACACGGGCATACTCGACGAGCCGCGAGTTACGGTCTACATGCGGTCGTCGTTCGAGCCGCAGCCGTGGATCGGCACCAAGGACATACCCGGCGAGTGGCGGAGCGATGATTGGCCACCCAAAGGACTGACGCAGCGCGCGTTCTACCTTGGCCCCAACCACACCCTGGGCGCAACGGCCTCCGAGTCCTCGGCGGTGCACACGCTGGAGTATTTCGCGAGCGTCGGTCCTCAGGCTGGGTATCTCTGGTCGCGGCTTCAGCCGGATCAGCGCCCCGTTGACGCCTATAGTCTGGTATACGACTCCCAGCCGCTCACCGACGAGCTCGCGATCCTGGGCCGCCCGGTCGCGCATCTCAACGCGTCGGCCACGGCCCGCCAGGCCAACTGGTTCGTGAGGCTGTCCGACGTCGCGCCGGACGGCAAGGTCACGCTGATCACCGGCGCGGGCCTGAACGGCACCAACCGGAACTCCGAGACCGACCCCGAATACCTGGAGCTGGGACGAGTCTATCCACTGGTGGTGAACCTGCACGCGACCTCCTGGATCTTCCAGCCGGGGCACCGGATTCGGGTGGCCATCTCCAATGCTCTCTGGCCGATGAACTGGCCCAGCCCCTACCCGATGACCACGTCCTTGTACCTGGGGCGGACCGCCCTGGCTGGCTCGTCGGGTTCGGCGGCGGAGGAAACCCAGGTGATACTGCCCGTGGTCCCGCGCAAGAGCGGCGCGCCTCTGCCGGCGTTCGTGACCTTGCCGCACGAGGAGGGACCCAAGATGCCCGGCGCCGTTCCGCCGCCGTCGTGGGCGGCCGGCTCCGCTCCCAGACTAGGGATGAAGCTCGTCCGGGACGAGACCACGGCCACCACGACGGCCACGTTCGGGCTCGAACCGGTCGGCGCCGCCACCGGAGGCGTCCCGGCCGCTGTCTGGACCGTGAGCGATTTGCATCCCGACCAGGCCTCGTTCCGCGGTGAGAACGTCGTCCGCGAGCAGGTCGGCGACCGGAAGATCGTGTACTCCGGATTCACCGACATACGGAGCGACTCGACGCGGTTCTTCTACCAGCACTGCCGGAAGGTCAGCGAGAACGAGAAGGTAGTTCGGGAGCGCTGCTGGCAGGACACCATTCCCCGGTTCTACCGCTGAGAACCGTGCGTCGCATCACCAATCGCAGTGACTAAACCCAGAGGTGGCCACGACATGTCTGCGTTACCCGAATCGATCCCCTACCTGGTGATCGGGGCCGGCGTACACGGCCTCAGCACGGCGTATCATCTGGCGGTCCAGCTCAAGGCCCGGGGAAAGGGCAGCGGCGGCGACATCCTCGTCGTGGACAAGACGGGCGTCGCGGCAGGGGCGTCAGGTATCGCGTGCGGTGCGGTCCGGAACGACTACGCCCAGCCGGCCATGCGGCGCCTTGTCGCCCACAGCGTGGAGGTATGGGAGAGCGATCCCGAGGCCTTCAGTTACCACTCCGTCGGCCGGCTTCTCCTCGCGCCAACCTTCATGGAGCAGCAGGTGGCGACCGTGTACGAGTCCCAGCGCGAGATCGGCTATCCGTCCACGCTGGTGGAGGGAAAGGCCGCCTGCATGAAGTACATGAGGGACATGTTCTCCGACTGGAAGGCGCCGGGGACGATCGTGCTGCACGAGAAGAAGGGCGGCTACGCCAACAACAAGAAGATGGTCCAGGGCCTGGCCGCCAAGGCGACGGGCCAGGGGGTCAGGATCCTCAGCGGCGTGACGGTCACGGGATTCCGGCTCTCCGGGGGCGCCGTCACGGCGGTCGAGACCGACCAGGGGTCGATCGATGTGGATCACGTCATCATCGGGGCGGGGCCCTGGATCAAGGGCATCTGGGAGATGCTCGACCTCCCCAAGACCGTGACGTTGCGCCTCGATGGCAAGAACACCAAGGAAGTGCGGATGTGGAACTACTACCGTCTGGAGGAAGGCACGCTGGGCGTCGACCCGAAGTTTCAGCTCACCAACGACGGCAAGCATCCTCCCATCGTCCACGTGGATTCCGACCTGCCGCTCTACTCGGACATCGACCGAGGTCTGATCACCGACGAGCCCTGGGGTATCTACTTCAAGCCGGACTTCGATTTCGGGGGCGTGCAGGGCGGGTCGACACCCTTCAAGTTGCCCGATCCCGACACGGTCAAGGTGGACCCGTACGGACCCAAGTCGCCCGAATTCGTCGTCGGGAAGCGTTTCGTGGACCTCTTCTGCTCGGCGCTGGCGTTCTGCCAGAAGCGGTTCGAGGGCAAGCACACGCTCTACAAACGCGAGCCCTCCGGAGGGATCGGAGCGTTCACGGCGGACAACTTCCCCGTCTTCGATGTGTACCACCAGAACTGCTACATCATCGCGGACTCCAACCACGGGTTCAAGATGATCGGAGTGGGCAAGCTCGTGGCGGGGGAGCTGCTGGGGGAGCGGAGCTCGATCCTGCAGCCGTTCCGGTACTCTCGCTTCGCCGAAGGGAAGCAGCACAAGGCCTCCAAGAGTCCGTTCCCGTGGGCGTAGCGTCGGAGGCGACCACCGACGAAGCTGCCGCTCTGAACCGCAGATGCTAAGCCGACCCTTCGGGCCGCTGGAGCTGCTCATCGATTTCGGCCTGATCTCCGGGCTGCTCGTCGTGATTCAGGTGCTGAGGTCCCGGAGCCGGCTGCTGCAGGCGAGCCAGTTGCCCACGCCCATTCTGGCCGGCTTCGTCGCGCTCGCGGGCGGGCATTACGCCCTTGACGTGCTTCCGTTCAGCCTGCGGAGCGATGGGACCCCGTACCTGGAGGTGTATCCCGGGTACCTCATCGCGATGATCTTCGCGTCGATCGCCCTCTCCCGCCATCCGAGCACCCTGTCGAACCGGGAACAGTTGCGCAACGTCGGTGACACGTTCCTCTACAACATCATGTGCTACGTGGGGATGTACGGGATCGCGCTGCTGTTCAGCGTGGTGATTCTCGAGCACATGTTCCCGGCGCTCCCGCACGGGTTCGGCGTCCTCCTGCCGGCGGGCTGGGTCGGTGGGTTCGGGACGGCGTCGGCCTTCGGCACCGTCCTGCAACAGCACGGCTTCGACGACGCATTGCCTCTCGGGTATACCTCCGCCACGGCCGGCGTAGTGTTCGGCATCTCGGGTGGGATGGCGCTGGTCCACCTCGGCACCAAGCGGGGTTGGACCAGGTTGGTCGGGCGGCCCGAGGTCATGCCCGAGAGCTTCCGCACCGGATTCGTGCCGCCCGCCGAGCGCGAGCCGCTGGCTCAGGAGACCACGAACGGCTCGGCGGTGGAGACGATCACGTGGCACCTGGGGCTCATCGGTGCCGCGGTGGGACTGGGTTACCTCATTTCGATCATGCTGCCTGCCGGGCATGGAATACCGCTCTTCGCGCTCGCGCTGCCCGCCGGCTGGTTCATCCGATGGATTCTGAGCCTCCTGGGCGTGGGGTCTTCGATCGATCCTCGTCTCATGGGGCGGATCGGATCGTCCGCCGCGGACTATCTCATCGCGTTCGGCGTGGCGTCGATCGCGCTGACCGTTGTCGTTCGCTACCTGGTGCCGCTGCTTCTCCTCTTCGTGCTCGGCGTCGTGTTCACCGTCGGCATGTTCTGGCTGGGCCGCCGAATCTTCCGGAACTTCTGGTTCGAGCGGAGTCTCTTCGCCTTCGGCTGGACCACCGGCGTCCTTGCCATCAGCATTGCCTTGCTTCGGGTCGTAGACCCCCAGGGCAGGAGCCGCACGATGGAGGACTACTCGGTGGCATGGTTCGTCAATTCCTGGCTGGAGCTCGCCATCGTCGCTCTGCTGCCGGTACTCATTGCGCGTGGCATCGTCGTCGTTCCAATGATCGTGCTGCTCCTAGTCTCCGCCTGCGCCATCCTGGTGTCGCGATTGGCGCTCCGGTGGTCCAGCAGAGACCCCGTGGGGATGCGGGTAGGAGAAGCCGCCGCGATCGCGGCACCGACACCCTGATCGTCGCACGAGGAGACGATGTCACTCAAGCTGATACGCCACGGGCTGAACGGCGGCCGCCCGCCGGCCCGCATGTGGCGGTCCCACCCTGTCAAGGACCGGTACGACGTCGTCATCGTGGGCGGGGGTGCGCACGGCCTGGCATGTGCCTACTACCTCGCGCGGGACCATGGGATCACGGACGTCGCCGTGGTGGAGAAG
>JBOHSC010000192.1:0-3076 GCA_050733115.1 Gemmatimonadales bacterium | reverse complement strand
GTGTTCAACCTCTCGTTCCCCGGCGCCAGGATGAAGCTCGTGGGGGGCGACGTCGGCAGGTACGAGCGGGAGACGTGGGTCGAGAGCGTGCCCATCGCCCCGGCGGAGCGATACGTGGTGGACGTGCGGTTCGATCGTCCCGGTCGGATGGCGATGGTGAACCGCGTGCGCGGCCTCGATCATCTCTACGGCCGCTTCTTCGCCGAGACCGACACCCTCGGTGTGGTGCGCGTTGCTCGCGGGCGGGTCGCGCGTGACTTCGGCTCCGCCTTCACGACGCTCAGGAGCGACAGCAGCAACGCCGCGGAGCTCGAGCGCTACCGCGCACTCGCGGCCAATGCGCCTGTGAAGACTCTCGTGCTGACCCTCGAGGCGCACAATCTCCCGTTCATCACCCGCCGGCTGATGCAGCTCGACTCGATCTTCTTTGCACCGGTCGAGTGGAGCGGCACCATGCCGATGATGAACTGGGCCTCCACCGGCCGGCAGCTTCGGTGGGTCCTCCGTGATCCGGCCACAGGGCTCGAGGACATGGACATCGACTGGCACTTCCGGCGTGGCGAGCCGGTACTGATCCGCCTGGTAAACCAGCGGCGGAGCTTCCACGCCATGCAGCATCCGATCCACCTGCACGGCCAGCGCTTCCTGGTGCTGTCGGTAAACGGGGTGCCCAACGAGCACCTGGTGTGGAAGGACACTGTGCTGGTCCCGGCGGGCTCGACGGTGGATATTCTCCTCGACCCTTCCAACCCAGGCCGATGGATGCTCCATTGCCACATCGCCGAGCACCTCTCGGCGGGGATGATGATGCCGTTCACGGTGGAATAGCTTTGTACCCAAGGGAGTCTCTCATGCGCGTTGTCGCGGCATCCTTCGCCATTCTCAGCCTCATCGCATCACGCGCGTCGGCTCAGCGCCCCGATTCGCTCGGCGCGGAGGTCCGCAAGTTCGTCTCCGTCGACACCACGATCGTGGCCCTCACGCACGTGACGCTCCTGGATGGCACCGGCGGCGAGCCGAGGCGCGACCAGACGGTCGTCATGAGCGGCGGCCGCATTTCGGACGTCGGCCCCGCGGCGTCGGTCACCGTTCCGGCCGGCGCGGCGACCATGGACCTGACCGGCAGCACCGTGATCCCCGGCATCGTCGGGATGCACGACCATCTCTTCTACACCGCGGCCGGCGGGCGAGCGGTGCAGATGTCGTACACCGGCCCGCGGCTCTACCTCGCGTCGGGCGTCACCACCATCCGGACCACCGGCGGCCGCTCGCCTTACGCCGAGATCAACCTGCGTCAGCGCATCAACGAGGGGAGCGTCCCCGGCCCGCGCATCCACCTCACGGCGCCGTACGTCACCGGCCCCGAGGGCGGCGGGAGCATGGCGGTGGTGAGCTCCCCGGAGGAGGCGCGCCGGTTCGTGGCATACTGGGCGTCGGAAGGCGCCACCTGGATCAAGGCGTACACCGACATCCACCGGGCGGAGCTGGGCGCGGCCATCAAGGAGGCCCACAAGCGTGGCATCAAGGTCACCGGTCATCTCTGTTCAGTCTCGTTCCGTGAGGCGGTAGCTCTCGGCATCGACAACCTCGAGCACGGGATGCTCACCGCGTCGGATTTCGAGTTGTCGAAGCAGCCCGACGTCTGCCCGGTCAACATGCTCGACGACAACAGTGCCGTGGACGCCCGGGGGGCGACGGCCGACTCGGTGATCGCCATCATGATCAAGGCCAGGGTGCCGATGACCTCGACGCTGGCGGTGTTCGAGCCGTTCATCGTGGACCGTCCGGTGCAGGAGCCTCGGGTGCTCAACGCGATGGCACCGGCGGTGCGCGACGACTATGTGAAGCTCCGGAAGCAGATCGACTCGACGGGGAAAGGGTTCATTCAGGCGGACGGCTTCAAGCGGTCGATGGAGTTCGAACGGCACTTCGTGGAGGCGGGAGGATTGTTGGCGGCGGGAGTGGACCCGACCGGAGTGGGCGGCGCGCTGGCCGGCTTCGGAGACCAGCGCAACTACGAGCTGCTGATCGAAGCCGGCTTTACTCCCGCAAAGACGGTTCAGATCATGTCGCTCAACGGCGCCAGGATCCTGGGCGTGGACAAGCAGCTCGGCTCGGTGGAGAAGGGGAAGCTGGCCGACGTCGTGGTGCTGCAGGGTGACCTCACTGCCGATCCGAAGGTCATCCGCAACACCACGACCGTCTTCAAGGACGGGATCGGCTACGACTCGGTCAGACTCATCGAGTCGGTGCAGGGGAGGGTGGGGATAGACTAAGCCGAGCCTCCCCCGACTAGTACATCCCGCCCATGTCGGCGCCCATGCCGGCAGACGCCGGCTTCTCGCTCTTCCTCTCGACCACCACGCACTCAGTGGTGAGGAGCAGACCGGCAATCGATGCCGCATTCTGGAGTGCCGTGCGGGTGACCTTGGTGGGGTCGATGACGCCGGCCTTGACCAGATCCTCGAACTTGCCGGTGAGGGCGTTGTAGCCGTAGTGGGGCTCCTTGGACTCGAGAACCTTGGCGACCACGACCGCGCCTTCTTCGCCGGCGTTGGCGATGATCTGGCGCAGCGGCTCCTCGAGAGCGCGGCGAACGATCTGGGCGCCGATTTTCTCGTCGCCTTCGAGCTTGCCGATCAGCTCTTCGACGGCGGGAACGCAGCGCACCAGGGCTACGCCGCCGCCGGGGACGATGCCTTCCTCGACCGCCGCACGGGTGGCGTGGAGCGCGTCTTCAACCCGAGCCTTCTTTTCCTTCAGCTCGGTCTCGGTGGCCGCGCCCACCTTGATGATGGCGACGCCGCCCACCAGCTTAGCCAGGCGCTCCTGGAGCTTCTCCTTATCGTAGTCGGAGGTGGTCTTCTCGATCTGCGAGCGGATCTCCTTGACGCGGCCTTCGATGTCGCTGGCCTTGCCGGAGCCATCCACGATGGTGGTGTTGTCCTTGTCGATGGTGATGCGCTTGGCGCGGCCGAGGTCCTCGATCTTGACGCCTTCGAGCTTGATGCCGAGATCTTCGGTGATAGCCTTGCCGCCGGTGAGCGTCGCAATGTCGCCGAGCATGGCCTTGCGG
>JBOHSC010000191.1:0-7575 GCA_050733115.1 Gemmatimonadales bacterium | reverse complement strand
GATCCTCGAGAATACCCTCATCAAGGAGTACCGGCCGAGGTTCAACGTCCGCCTCAAGGACGACAAGAGTTACCCCTCGATCGCCGTCACGCTGGCAGATCCGTTCCCGCGAGTGCTCGTCACCCGCCGGCGCGACATCGAGGGGGCACGCTACTTCGGGCCGTATACCGACGTGGGCCAGCTCCGCCGGACGCTCGCGATCATCCGCCGGCTCTACACGGTGCGGAGCTGCTCCGACGACATTCCGCGCGAGACCCGCGAGCGACCCTGTCTCGACTACTACATCGGCCGCTGCCTCGCGCCCTGCGTCGGCTGGCAGTCGGAAGGCGAGTACCGCCGCATGGTTCAGGATGTGCTCGACTTCCTGGAGGGGAGGACACAGGACGTCAGAGTGAAGGTGCGCGAGGCCATGGTCGAGGCGAGCAACCAGGAGGATTTCGAGCGGGCCCGTGAGCTGCGCGACGCGCTGCGGTGGCTGGAGAGACTCGAGGCGCCGCCGAGCGTGGAGGTGATCGGCACGGGAGACGCCGACGTCATCGGCTATGCGCGTGACGGCAACGATGCCGTAGGCGTGCTGATCCGTGTGCGGGAGGGGCGCGTGGTGGGGCGCGAGCACCGCTTTCTCGAGGGCGTCGAAGAAGAAGAGGACGCGGCTGTGCTCAACGCCTTCCTGGTCCGGTACTACGTTCCCACCGAGGGGAGGGTGCGCCGGCTGGTGATTCCCTTTCCGCCGACCGAATGGGACATCCTGCGCGAGCTCCTGCCCACCACCGACTGGACCGTTCCGCAGCGGGGCACCGCATCGCGCTGGCTCGAGCTGGCCGACCAGAACGCGCGCCATCTGCTGGAAAGCCTCCGCATCGAGTCGTTCGAAACGGAGGAGCGCGCGGAAGATCCGGTCTACGCCCTGGGCCGCGACCTTGGGCTCAGCGTCGTTCCCCGAAGCTTCGTCTGCATCGATATCTCCCACAACCAGGGGCGGGATACCGTCGGCTCGCTCGTCTGGTTCGAGGCCGGCCGGCCGCGGAAGAGCGAGTACCGGAAGTTCAAGATTCAGGGGCCGGGGCAGCAGGACGATTTCGCGGCAATCGACGAGGTCATCACCCGGTATCTGACCCGGCGTCGCGCCGAAGGACTGCCGATGCCCGACCTCATCGTAATCGACGGTGGCAGGGGGCAGCTCAGCTCGGCGGTCGAGGCCGCCTCGAGGCTGGGGCTTGGCGACATTCCCATGGCGAGCCTCGCCAAGCGGGAGGAGGAAGTCTTCCTTCCCGGACGGAGCGAGAGCCTGAAATTGCCGCGGAGAAGTCCATCGCTCAGGCTCCTGCAGCGGGCTCGAGACGAGGCGCATCGTTTCGGGCTGGCCTACAACCGCAAGCGGCGCACTCAGCGCACCATCACCTCCGAGCTGCTCAGCATCCCCGGTGTAGGTCCCAATCGCCGTCGCCTCCTCCTCGAGCGTTTCGGGAGTCTCGCCGGTGTCAGGTCGGCCTCGGTCACCGAGCTCGCCACGGTGCCGGGGTTCTCCACCCGTCTGGCCGAACGGATCCTCTCCCACCTGAACGAGAAATCGTGAGCGTCAAGGGCCGGGTCCGTGCCTGAGCTGCCCGACGTCGTGGTCTACCTCGAGGCGCTCGAGCGCCGCATCCTGGGACAGCCGCTCGAAGCAGTGCGGCTCCAGAACCCGTTCGTATTGCGGACGGTCGAGCCGCCGCTCGCGACGGCATTCGGCCGCCGGGTGGTGTCGCTCAGTCGCCTGGGCAAGCGGCTGGTGTGGGAGCTCGAGGGCAGCCTGTTCCTGGTGATCCATCTGATGATCGCCGGCAGGTTGCGCTGGAGGCCTCGCGGCGCCAAGCCGCCGGGACGCGTCGGGCTCGCGGCGTTCGACTTTCCAGGCGGGACGGTGCTGCTCACTGAGGCGGGGAGCAAGAGGCGCGCGTCGATGCATCTCCTGCACGGCAAGTCATCCCTGTCCGAGTTCGATCGGGGGGGACTCGAGCCGCTCGATTCGAGCGAGAAGGCATTCACCGGGCGACTCCGGAGCGAGAACCATACGCTCAAGCGCGCACTCACCGATCCGCGACTCTTCAGCGGGATCGGGAACGCCTATTCGGACGAGATCCTCCATCGCGCACGGCTCTCGCCGCTGCAGCTCACATCGCGCCTGAGCGAGGAAGAGGGCGCGCGGCTCCACCGCGCAGTCGTCGGCGCACTCACGGAATGGACCGATCGTCTGCGCGCAGAGACCGGTGATGGTTTTCCGGAAAAGGTGACGGCCTTCCGCGAAGGGATGGCCGTGCACGGCCGCTACCGTGAGCCATGCCCGGTCTGCGGCACCCCCGTGCAGAGAATCCGCTACGCCGACAACGAGACCGACTATTGCCCCACTTGCCAAACCGGCGGCCGCCTGCTGGCCGACCGCGCGCTGTCGAGGCTGTTGCGTCAGGACTGGCCCCGCAGCCTCGACGAGATGGAGGAGCGACTGACCCGGTGACCGCGGACTCGGATTTCGACTGGATACTGGAATGCTCGGCCTGCGGCGTCACCGCGGAGCCCACCGGCCTTCCCACCGTTTGCGGCGGGTGCGGTCAGCCGTGGCTCGTTCGCTATCCCGACCGCCCACTCAGCCTCGCCGATCGGGCCGAAATCCACCGGGGGCAGGGGATGTTCCGATTCAGGAAATTCCTCCCGCTCGCGGAGGGCGAGGCGCCGGTGACGCTGGGTGAGGGAGATACGCCTCTCCTCAACATTGAACGCACCGGACACAACCTCGGCTTTACCGATCTCTGGCTCAAGGACGAAGGCGCCAACCCTACCGGCTCGTTCAAGTCGCGCGGCATGGCGATGGCGGTGACGAGGGCGGCCCTGGGTGGTGCCAGGTCGTTCGTCGTGCCTACGGCGGGAAACGCCGGCGTGGCGCTCGCAGCGTATGCCGCTCGGGCGGGGCTCCCTGCGCGCATCTACGCGCCGGCCACGACACCAGCCACGATCCTCGCCCAGATCCGCTTGTTCGGCGGCGACCTCCAGCTTCTCGACGGTCATATCGGCGACTGCGGCGCCGCGGCGCTCGAGTTCGCGCGGCAGACCGGCGCATTCCCCATGTCCACCCTTCGCGAGCCGTACCGCATGGAGGGAAAGAAGACGCTTGGTCTCGAGCTCGCGCGCCAGTTCGGCTGGAGGCTCCCCGAGGCAATCATCTATCCGGCCGGCGGCGGAACGGGGCTGATCGGGATGTGGCTTGCCTTCAGGGAGCTGCTCGCGGCTGGGTGGGTCACGGGGTCGCTTCCTCGTCTCTACGCCGTCCAGTCCACCGGATGCGCGCCGGTGGTCCAGGCAGTCGCCGCGGGCGCTGACCGCTGTGAGGCATGGCCCAACCCCTGGACGGTCGCCAGCGGCCTCCGGGTGCCTGCTCCCCTTGGCGGCGCCCTCATGCTGCGCGCCATCCGCGAGACCGGCGGAGGAGCCGTAGCCGTGTCCGACGACGACCTGATGGAGCGGGCCCGAGCGGTGTCGGGGTGGGAGGGGATCGACCTGGCGCCGGAGGGCGGGGCAGCGGTGGCCGCAGCGGGGGCGCTCCGGGACGCGGGGGCAATCGGGTCCGAGGAGCGCGTCGTGGTATTCAATACGGGGGCGGGTTGGCTGTACCGGGGGTGAGATTGCCTGTTTCCGTAAATCGGGCGATGTTTAAGTCTATGTCGGAAACTCGTTTTGCCATCCTCGACCCAGTTGCGGGTATCAGCGGCGACATGGTCCTCGGAGCGCTCCTGTCCGCCGGTGCGGGCGAGGACTGGCTACGCGGCATTCCCGCGCGTCTCGGATTTCCCGACGTGAACGTCGAGGTGGAGCGGGCCGATCGGTCGGGCCTGAGTTGTATCAAGGTCAATGTCCGACTTCCAGGCGGCCGAATGGAGCACCCCACCGAAACCCACACCCACCCGGACGATCATCACCACGACGAGCACGATCGCTTCCACGACGAGCACCAGGGGCCGCACAGGCACGTCGGCGAGCTGATTGCCATCGTCGAGCGCGCCCCGCTGTCCGAGTGGGTGCGGGAGCGCGCGGTGCAGGCATTTCGTCTCCTGGGAGAGGCCGAGGGAAGGGTGCATGGAAAGCCCGCCGAAAGCGTCTCGCTGCACGAGGTGGGGGCGGTGGATGCGCTGGTGGACATCGTCGGCGGCATCGAGGGATTCGAGCGCCTCGGCGTTACCCGGATCTACAACCGTCCGGTGGCGGTCGGCGCGGGATGGGTGCACGCGGCGCATGGAGTGATTCCCGTTCCGGCTCCTGCTACCGCTATCCTGCTCGAGGGGATCGATGTCGGGCCCAACGGCCCGGTCGTGGGGGAGGCTACGACACCGACCGGTGCGGTGCTGCTGCGGGTGCTCTCCCAGGGTGCGCCACCCGAGCGGTGGCGTGCGGTGCAGGCCGGCGCCTGGGGGGCCGGTGGGCGCAACCCCGCGGGCTACTCGAATGCACTTCGCTTGATCGTCGCCGAGCCGGCGCTCGAGGCGGGTGAGGTCGTCCTTCTGTCTACCGACCTGGACGACCTGAGTCCCGAATACCTCGACCCGCTGCGCGACGCGCTCTTCGCCGCCGGCGCCCTCGACGTGCAGGTGTGGTCGACGCAGTCCAAGAAGGGCCGCACCGGTTTTCGCCTGGAAACCACGGTGTCCCCCGGCGCGGGCGATGCCGTCGCCGATGCCCTGTTCCGGCACAGCACCACCGCGGGCCTCCGACGGCAGACCGCCGAGCGGGTGACGCTGGCCCGGCGCGAGCTGGAAGTCGAGGTGGGAGACGGTACGCGGGTACGGGTAAAGGTGCTCGACGCGCCCGACGGCCCAAGGGTAAAACCGGAATACGACGATGTCGCTGCGGTGGCCCGGAGGACCGGTCGCCCCGCCCATGAGGTGGCAAGGGACTTGCGTGAGCGGGCACTCCGCCAGGTGAGTCTCCAGGGAGCCGCCCGGCCTCTGACCCCGAACAAGGAGTCGTGACGAGTGAACGCCAAGACCACGTCGGCCATCCTCGTGCTCGCCGCAATCGCGGGCCGCGTGTCTGCTCAACAGCAGCAGCTGCTGGACGATCGCATCGCCAAGTCGATGCCAACCGCGTATCGGGCGGCTGACTGCGGCATCAAGCCGAATCACTTCAAGGTCAGCAGCGGTGCTACGTACCTGAAGACCAGCATCGAGACCGAGGTGCCGGACAACAAGACGCGCTCACTCGCCAACGGGCAGAAGGTGCTCCTCGAGGCCATGCAGCAGAACGGCCAGGACAAGAATCCCGCCGCGTGGTACTATCTCGGTCGCATCTACCTGCACCAGGGTGACCTCTATGGTGCCGACTCCGCGCTCACTCGTGCGGAACAACTGGCGCCCAACTGCTCGCAGGAGATCTCGAATTACCGCAAGAATGCCTGGGTAGCGCTGGTAAAGGCGGGGAGCAAGTTCGAGGAAGAGAAGAACGCCGACTCTGCCCTCGCGCTCTATCGGGAGGCGGGCACTATCTATCGCAGCTCGCCGGTGACGTACTACCAGATTGCCGCGATCATGAACGACAAGGGCGAGACCGACAGCGCGGCTTTCTACTTCGGCCGCGCGGCGGATGCCGGCGCCAAGGCCACCGACACCACGGAGATCAAGGTTCGCGATCGCTCGGCGTTCAACCAGGGCGCCATTCTGCTGAACAAGAAGGACTACCCCGCCGCCGCCACCGCGTTCGAGAAGTACCTCGCCTGGGTGCCAGGCGACAACGAGGCCAAGCGTGGTTTGGCAGCGGCGTACCGCGGCCAGGGCCAGGTCGAGAAGGCACAGGCACTGGAGAAGGATCTGGTGGCAGCAGGAGGCGCACCAGGTGCAGGGGGGGGAGCGGCGGCGCAGGATCTGATGAGCGCCGGCGTGAATCTGTATAACGACAAGAAATTCGCCGAGGCTGCCGTGGCGTTCGAGAAGGCCGCCGCGGCCGAGCCGTACAATCGCGACGCCCTTTCCAACCTGAGCAATACGTATCTCGCGCTCAAGGATGGGAAGAGACTGCTGGCCACGGCCATGAAGCTCGTGGCGATCGAGCCGATGAGTGAGAACGCGCTCAAGCTCCAGGGCGAGGGCTACAAGCAGAGCGGCAACGTCAACGATGCGGTCAAGACAGCCGAGCAGGTGCTGGCGCTGCCGGTGGACATCAAGGTCACCGAGTTTACGACCAGCGCCGCCGGCGCAACGCTCGCAGCCACCGCCACCGGCCGCGACGCGCAGACGCCTTCAGGCAAGCCGATTGCGGCCACGCCGGTGGCGCTCGTGCTCGAGTTCCTCGACGCGAACGGTGGCGTCGTGGCCACGCAGGAGGCCGCGGTACCGCCGCTCAAGGCTGGAGCCACCCAGGACCTCAAGCTGAACGGCCAGGGCGCCGGCATTGCCGCCTGGCGCTACAAGCGCAAGTAACGCGGGGGAGAGCCATGGCCGGAGTCCGGGCGGGGCGGAGCACTGCAAGCGGGCTGACAACCACACGAGCGCCCTTCATCGAGCAGGCACAGGAGGAGGGGCGGCTTTACATCCATCAGCCGTACGAGCTGTATTCCGAGGCCAATCACGATGCCTGGCACCGCCTCTTCACCCGGATGGAAGACCGCTGGAGGCGCTACGCCAATGCCCGCTTTCTCCAGGGTATCGACAGCCTCTGCCTCGATTCCAAGAGAGTGCCGAGGCTCGAGGACGTGAATCGATTTCTCAGCCCGCTGACCGGATTCAGTGCCAAGCCGGTCAGCGGGTACGTTCCTTCCTTCATCTTCTTCGATTGTCTCCGAAACCGCGCCTTCCCGACCACCATCACGATCCGCGACGGCGAGATGCTCGACTACCTGCCCGAGCCGGACATCTTCCACGACATCGCGGGCCATGTTCCGATGCACACCGATCGCGCCTTCGCGGATACGCTGGTCCGCTTCGGCGACTGCGCGCATACGGCCGCGGAGATCGTGGCCGGCATCAAAGACGAGGGAGAGCGGATTCGGCGGGTCACCAGCATCTTCAAGGCGCTGGCGCGATTCTTCTGGTTCACCATCGAGTTCGGGCTCATGCGCGGGCCTGGCGGTCTCAAGGTGTATGGCAGCGGGCTTCTCAGCTCCTACGGCGAGATCGCGCACGCCATCGACGCCCCCGAGGTGCAGCGGTACCCGCTGCAGCTGGAGTGGGTGGTCAATCAGTACTTCGAGATCGACCATTACCAGCCTCTGCTCTTCATCGTCGACTCGTTCGATCACTTGTTCGAGCTGGTGGGCGAGCTGGAGCGGTGGATGCGGGAGGGCAAGCTGGACAACGTCGCCGGGGGCGAGCCGGCGGTCAGTGAGCCCGATCTGCGGAGCTTCATGGAGGCAGCGGGAAGTCACTAGCGCTGCTTGACACTCCCCGACGGCCCGAGCACATTGCGGCCAAATCGCGGGCGTAATTCAGTGGTAGAATGCCAGCTTCCCAAGCTGGACGTCGTGGGTTCGAGTCCCATCGCCCGCTCCATTTTTTTCCTTTGGTCCAAAAACTCATCAGAACCTATTCCGAAATGGCTCTCACCACGAAGTACACG
>JBOHSC010000190.1:0-5346 GCA_050733115.1 Gemmatimonadales bacterium | reverse complement strand
GCCCTGGCCCACCGCGCCGCGCTCCGGGGTGCGCCGCGGGATCGAGGAGCACCTGGCCGATGCCGGCTTCCACTACTTCTTCGTGGACTCGCATCTGGCCGCCGCGGGACGGCCGCTCGGCCTCTCCGGCGACCCGACCGGCGATCCCGCACTCCATGACGACGCGGGGGAGAGCCTCTCCGGCGAGCAGCCTCGCCGCTCCCCCTACCAGGCCTATCGCGTCGCCCAAACACGTGGCACCGCCGATGTCTCCGTCTTCGTGCGCGACCCGCGGGCCTCGATGCAGGTATGGAGCCGCGCCGAGGGTTATCCCGGTGACGAGGCGTATCTCGAGTTCCACAAGATGCGCTGGCCGGGCGGGCTCAAGTTCTGGAAAGTGACCGGCCCCGGCGTCGACCTGGGCGCCAAGCGGATGTACGACCCTGCGGTGGCCCGCAAGCGGGCCCACGGGCACGCGGAGCACTTCGCGGGAGTGCTCGGCGACATCGCCACCTCGGAGTCCCGGCCGCGCGGCAAGGTGATCGTGGCCCCCTTCGATACCGAGCTCTTCGGGCACTGGTGGTTCGAGGGTCCCGACTTCCTCGGCGACACCTTCCGCGCCCTCGCGCGGCAGGGGAGTGAGGTGCGCCCCGTCACCGGCTCGCGGCACCTGGCCGAGCACCCGGCGCGGTCGGGCATACGCCTTCCCGCCGGCTCCTGGGGCGCCAACGGCGACTTCAGCATGTGGATGAGCGACCACACGGCGTGGACCTGGGAGCGCCTCTGGCCTCT
The DNA here is from genome assembly GCA_050733115.1 of Gemmatimonadales bacterium. Taxonomy (GTDB): domain Bacteria; phylum Gemmatimonadota; class Gemmatimonadetes; order Gemmatimonadales; family GWC2-71-9; genus CAVVWJ01. Next base: position 4,575 of record JBOHSC010000190.1, on the reverse strand, counting down.
CGAGGCGGCGTTCTGGGACGTGGCACCGCGAGCCCTCGCCTCACCCGCCGCGAGGCCGGTGCTGGAGCAGGCCACGCGAGAGCTGCTCCTCGCGCAGTCGTCGGACTGGCAGTTCATCATCTCCACCGGCGCCGCCGCCGACTACGCCGAGCGCCGCTTCCGGGAGCATTGCGCCGACGCCGAAGGTCTCGTCGCGGCGCTGGTGGATGGGAGCGACGACGCCCTCGGGCCGGCACAGCGAAGAGCGGAAGTGCTGGCCCGGCGCGATCACCTCTTCCCCGATGTCATTCCTGCCGTAGCCGCGGCGCTCGGTGGCTCGCGCGCCCTCGTGATCGGCTGACGATGACCCCGATCCGCTTCGCGTTCGGCCTGCACCTCCACCAGCCGGTCGGCAATTTCGATCATGTCTTCGCCCAGCACGTCGAGGACGTTTACCAGCCGCTGCTCGATACCCTCGCCGACCGCGAGTTCCTTCCGGTCGTGCTTCATCTCTCCGGCCCGCTCCTCGAGTGGCTGGAGAAGCACGAGTCCTCATATCTCGACCGCCTCGGGCGGCTTGCGGGCGATGGCCACGTCGAGATCCTCCTCGCCGGCTTCTACGAGCCCGTGCTCGCCTCGCTTCCCCGGCCCGATCGCGTGGAGCAGATCGAGTGGATGCGCGAAGCGGTACGCGCACGTTTCGGCGTCGAGCCGCTGGGACTCTGGCTCACCGAGCGCGTGTGGGAGCCCGAGCTCGCCGCCGATCTCGCCACCGCCGGAGTCCGTTATGCTCTGGTGGATGATCGGCACTTCCTCACCACCGGCTTCAAGGCCGACCAGCTTCATGTTCCCTTCTGGACCGAGAGCGACGGCAAGCGCGTCGCCCTCTTTCCCATCGACGAGCGGCTCCGCTATCTCATCCCGTTCCGCCCGCCCGAAGAGACGGCGGACTACCTCCGCGAGCTGCGGGGAGCCGGCCACGGGCTCGCGGTGCTGGCGGACGACGGTGAGAAGTTCGGCGGATGGCCGGGCACCAAGGAGTGGGTATACGGACAGGGCTGGCTCGACCGTTTCATCGCGACGATCGGCCGGCTGGTGGAGAATGGCGAGGTCCGGCTCAGCCGTCTCGACGAGGCGCTGGTCTCGGTGCCCAGCGGCGGCATTGCCTATCTCCCCACCTGCTCGTACCGGGAAATGGAGAGCTGGTCGCTTCCGCCCGACGCCGCCCTCAGGCTCTCGCGCCTGGAGCGCGATCTCGGCGAGGCCCGCGTGGCCGGTCCCGACGGGGCGCTCATCCGTGGAGCGCACTGGCGCAACTTCCTGGTGAAGTACCCCGAGTCGAACCGGATGCACAAGAAGATGCAGGCGCTCTCCGCGCTCTGCCGCGAGCTCGGCGATCCCCCGGAGGCGCGGCGCGCGATCGGCCGGGCGCAGTGCAACGACGCCTACTGGCATGGCGTATTCGGCGGGCTCTACCTCCCCCACCTGCGGGATGCGGTCTGGCGCAATCTCGCGGCCGCGGAAGCCGAGCTGAGGCGAGGCAAGGGACTGGCGTGGGACCGTCTCGATCTCGACGGCGACGGGCACGACGAGGTCTGGCTCCACTCCGCCGCCTTCTCCGCCCTCGTGAGCCCGCACCGCGGCGGCGCCATCGAGGAGTACACCCTCTTCTCACGCGGAATCAACTATGCCAACGTCCTCACCCGCCGTCGCGAGGCATATCACGACCTCGCGCTGGAACGGCCGGGATCGGGCGGGAACGGCGATGGCGGCACCGCGAGCATCCACGACATCGAGGCGGGTATCCGCCTCGACGAGCGGCCGCCGACGGATGCGGAGGACCGCGCATTCGTGGTGGATCGCATTCTGCCCAGGGGAATGGGATTCGAGGAGTATGCGCGGGGCACGTACTGGTCGGTGATGTCGTGGGCGCGGCGCAACTGTGAGTGCACGGTGGCGCGGCGAAAGGGCGGGGTCGAGGTCGACTGCATGGTACAGGGGGGTCGCGAAGGACTCGGTAAGCGGATGCGCTTCGAGCCTGACGGCCGCATCGTCATCACGTACGCGTGGGATCCGTCGATCGCCGACCCCGCTGACCTCTTCGCTCCGGAGCTCTCCCTCGCCGGCGAGCTGGAAATACGAGCCACCCCGCTCGCGGAGGAATGGCGATTCCCCATCGAGACCGTCGCAAAGTCCGAGCGCGGCCTGGACCGCACCCGCCAGGGCGAATCGGTCACCCTCAGGTGGCCGGTTCACCTCGGCAAGGCGCAGATCGAGATACTGCCCGCCGAGTGATTGGGCGCGTCAGGAGGGTGCTTCGGCCGTTCACCCTTACCTCGGGCTTGCCCCCTGGGCCGCCGCCCTAACCCGCGGGTTTAACGGCCGGGCGGCCGGGCGCAATCTTGGCATCGCTACGCCCCTTCACGTAAGAGTAGATCTCCTGAATCTTGTCCATCTCGAGGCCGAGCGAGCACCAGGCAGGCATGCCCTTGGCCGGACGTCCCGCGCACACGGTGCTGATGAACAGTTCCCTGGTGTTGATGGGACCGTCGGGCTTGAGTGAGAGGATGAGATGGGGCGCGATGGTCGTCCCGGTGACGTCCTCGCCGTGGCAGCGCGCGCAGTTCAGATTGAACTGCTTCCAGCCCTCATAGACCTCCTGGCTCACCGTGTCGCGGGGCGCTTGGTGGTATGCGTCCCGGAGCGGTGCGTCGGTCGCTACCGTCTGGGTGGCGGTGTCCGGCGTGGCCGGCGTCGGCTTTGCGGCCGCAACCGTCTTCTCGGGCTTGGGCGCCGGCTTGGCCGCGGGCCTGGGCTCCGGCTCGGTCGGCGAAGGCTTGGGCGCCGCCATATCGGCCCGGGCAGCGGTATCTGCCGGAGCAGGATCGGGAGCCGGAGCCGCCGCGGGCGTCGAGGTTGTGTCGGCAGCCGCTCCCGCGTCACCCTTCTGGTCCCCGCACCCTGCCAGCAGGAACAGAGCCGCCATCGCCGTCCATACTCTTCCAGCCGGGAGACCCGACTCGGAGCCTGCGCCGAGCGTTGCGCCCATGGGTGCATCCTTTCGAGATTGAGGGCCGGTGCGCCCGGCCGGTCGTTCATGCTCTGGCGTTCTTATCCCGGAATTCAGCGAATGTCCACCACGTTTGGGTGGTGACCCGGATCACGCGGCGGCTCCCGCGCGTCCGACTAGACATTATCATTCACCCTCATGACCGATACTGCCGCGACCTCCGTCACTCTCGGATTGGTTCAGCACCGCTGCGTGGACGATCCGGAAGCCAACATGCGCAAGGCCATCGAGGGCGTGCGCGATGCCGCCGCGCGCGGCGCCCAGATCGTCTGCCTTCAGGAGCTTTTCCGGAGCCAGTACTTCTGCCAGACCGAGGATCATCGCCATTTCGCCCTGGCCGAGCCGATTCCCGGCCCCTCTACCGCCACCCTTTCTCCCGTGGCCAGGGAGCTCGGCGTGGTAATCGTCGCCTCGCTTTTCGAGAAGCGCGCTGAGGGCCTCTACCACAATACGGCAGCCGTCATCGACGCGGATGGAGCCTTCCTTGGAAAATACCGGAAGATGCACATCCCCGACGACCCGCTCTATTACGAGAAATTCTACTTCGCTCCGGGTGATCTGGGGTTCCGGAGCTGGGATACCCGCTTCGGCCGGATCGGCGTGCTCATCTGCTGGGATCAGTGGTACCCCGAGGCCGCTCGACTTACCGCCATGAGCGGCGCCAAGATCCTCTTCTACCCGACCGCCATCGGCTGGCTCCCCGACGAAAAGCAGGAGCACGGGGCCCAGCAGCAGGCCGCGTGGGAAACTATCCAGCGGAGCCACTCGATCGCCAACGGCGTCTACGTCTGCGCGGTAAATCGCGTCGGCCACGAGGGCGACCCCGGGGGCGGCATCGAATTCTGGGGCGGGAGTTTCGTGTCCGATCCGGGCGGGCGCATCATGGTCAAGGGCGGCACCGGCGAGGAAATTCTCACCGCTACGTGCGACCTCGGCAAGGTGGACGCAAGCCGCACTCACTGGCCCTTCCTCCGCGATCGCAGAATCGACGCGTACCAGGACATCACGAAGCGATATCTGGATTGACCTCCCCCGCCAGTCTCGGCTACCGCATGCCCGCCGAGTGGGAGCCGCATCGCGGCACCTGGCTGAGCTGGCCGCACAAGGAGGCATCGTGGCCCGGCAAGTTCGCCCCGGTGCCGGGAATTTTCGCGACGCTGGCCGGCCACCTCTCGCATCATGAAGAGGTGCACATCAACGCCGCGGGACCGGCCATGGAGACCGAGGCCCTGCGCCTTCTCGACGCCGCGGAAGCCGACCGCCACCGGATCTTCTTTCATCACAATCCTACCAACGACGCCTGGTGCCGCGACCATGGCCCCATCTTCGTCCAGCGCTGGGCCGGCGGCCGCCGCGACCAGGCGGTGGTCGACTGGGGATACAATGCCTGGGGCGACAAGTATCCCCCCTACGACCTTGACGACGTGGTGCCCGCGCGTATCGCGCGGGAGCTGGGTCTGCCACTCTACGAGCCGGGAATCGTTCTGGAGGGCGGGTCGATCGACGTGAATGGGAAGGGCACACTG
>JBOHSC010000189.1:0-2061 GCA_050733115.1 Gemmatimonadales bacterium | reverse complement strand
GCATGGTCGAGTTCGCGATCGTCGTCCCGATCTTCATGGTGCTCCTGCTCGGCATGCTGGAGTTCGGCCTCATGATCAATCACAACATGACCGTGGCCACTGCCACGCGCGAAGGTGCCCGGGCCGGCGCCGCCATGGCCGATGGGAGCATCAAGGACTCGGACTGTGGTGGCGCGACGCTCAGCGCGGCGAATGTCGATCCACTCATCATCGCCGCACTCGAACGCGTCCTCACGTCGCCCGGCTCGATGGTCAAGCTGCCCCAGATCAGCGAGGTCCGCATCTTCAAGGCGACGGCATCCGGCGCTGATCCCGGGACCGCCGACAACATCTGGCGCTATCGGTCTGCGAGCACGTCGCCGGGGAGCACCTCGAACCCGCTGGTGCCCTGTCTGTCTCCGGCCCAGCGCCTGAACTTCTACCAGGTCTCAGCAAGCTGGGGCGCAAGCAGCCGGGTGCTCGGTGCGAACCCGGACTCGATCGGCATACGCATCACCTACAACTACCAGTTCACCACCCCGCTGGGCGGGATCCTGCGCTTCTTCGGAGGCCAGGGCTCGGCGAGCCTGACGATGACCGACAGTACGATCATGGCCCTCGAGCCGACCTCATGAGGGCCCGAGCGCGGTCCCTACTGCCACAGGCCGCCTGGCGCTCGCGGCCGCCTGCCGCTGCGCCCGAGGCCGAGACCGCGGTCGCTCGGTGGCGGCAGCCCGGCCAGATCATCCCGATCTTCGCGCTGTTCATCTTCGTGCTCATGGGGCTCACCGCCCTGGTCGTCGACGCCTCGTGGTACTGGGCGAACACCCTGCGAGTGCAACGGGCCGCGGACGCGGCGGCCCTCGCCGGGGCAGTGTGGCTGCCCGGCAACCCGACGTCGGGAAGGTCCGCCGCCAGTGCGGAGGCGACCAAGAACGGCTACACCACTGGGGGCGGGGTCACGGTAAAACCATGCCAGAGCTCGGAAGTGTCGACGGGATGCGCTGGTGGCGGCGATGCGCGGCAGATGACGGTGACCATCAGCGCACCGGTGCCGACATACTTCATGCGCGTCTTCGGGATCACCTCGATCACCGCGCGGGCCACGTCCAAGGCGGAATATGTCCAGCCGCTCAAGATGGGCAGCCCGCTCAGTGACTACGGCGTATATCTCGATTGCAAGGTGACCGGCTCGAGCATCACCTGCTCAGCCCTGCCGAACCCCAGCGGCAGCGGCACCCTGGCGTCGGAGGGATTCTTCGGAGCCATCGAGGGGCAGGGCGCCAACCGCGCGACCGGGGACGCTTTCGCCACCGCCTACAACTCGGATCCGGCGCTCAACAGTGTTGCCAATTCGGGCGGGCTGATCGTGCAGCAATACGATCCGGCCGGCTACGAATACGAGGTCTCGGTCCCGAACGGCGGCGCCACGCTGTACATCTGGGATCCGACGTTCTGTGCCACGACCACCGGGCCCAGCGGTGGCCACCTGGGCACCGGCGACCACTGGCTGGGTACGACCAACCACAACACCGCGGTGCCCGTGTCGACGTACTTCCGCCTCTGGTGGGACAAGAATTCGACCCCGTACACGACCTCCGACGACGTCCTCGTCAAGGACTCGGGCAGCCTCTTCAAGAATGAGTTCCAGGTCGACAAGAGCGCCGCCTACGCGTCGGCGTCGCCTGCGGGGGGCGCCAACAACGACTTCAGCGACGGCACGGAACCAGCGCTGAGCGGCGCCGGCGCGGCGGCCGACTGTTCGAGCGGCGCGATCGCGAATTCGGCGCTCGGAGGTTACTGGCACAACAAGTGGTGGCCGATGGCCAGCGGCCTGCAGGCCGGGACGTATCGCCTGCAGGCGATGAGCACCGATCCGAGCAATGCGGCGCTCAACGCCAACCAGGCCTTCGAGAACATGTGGGCCCTCGATGTCGTCGGTAGCGGCGGACCCGCGATCTATGGCCGTGGCCGGATGGTCTCGTACGCGAACATCCAGTCAGGCGCGCAGAACTTCTACCTCGCCCAGATCGACCAGCGTGCCGGCGCCGGGAAGACGATCGAGATCGACCTGTTCGACCC
>JBOHSC010000188.1:0-13441 GCA_050733115.1 Gemmatimonadales bacterium | reverse complement strand
ACCTCGCTCACGTGGAGCGCGACCGGCGGCCAGATCGACGCCGCCGGCACGTATACAGCCGGGAACACCGCCGGAAAGTTCGCGGTCATCGTGACGACGTCGTCGGGCATCAGCGATACCGCTGCGGTAACCATCACCGACGGCAGCGTGACACCACCGCCAACCGCCACGGTGAGCAAGGTCGTGCTCACCCCCAACAGCTCGGCGTTGAAGACCGGCGCCACCCTGAGCTTCACCGCCACGGGGCAGGCCGACGATGGCTCATCGATCGCGATCTCGGCCGCGTACAGCGCTACCGGGGGGTCGATCACATCGGCCGGCAAGTATACGGCCCCCTCCACGGCGGGAGTGTATGACGTCATCGCCACAGACCCGGCCTCAGGCCACGCCGACACGGCCACGGTAGCCGTCACCGCGGACGCACCTGTCGTGGCCCAGGTTGTGCTCGCGCCTGCCGCCGCCTCATTGGGGGCCGGCGGCACCAAGCAGTTCAACGCGACCGGCAAGCTCACGACCGGCGCCTCGGTTTCGATCGCCCCTCGCTTCAGCGCCACCGGCGGCACCATTTCGTCGTCCGGCATGTACTCCGCCGGCAAAAGCGCGGGTTCGTTCCGCGTCGTCGCCACCGACACGGCCACCGGCAAAGCCGACACCGCGAGCGTCACGGTTACCAGCGTGGTGGGCTCGATCTCGGTGAGTCCCTCGTCGGCGAGTCTGACCACGGGGCAAACCAAGCAGCTTGGCGCAACCGTGCTCGACGCGGCTGGTGCGGTGCTCTCAGGCCAGACCATCGCCTGGAGCAGCGCCAACACCGCGGCGGCAACGGTCTCGTCGTCCGGCCTCGTCACCGCGGTTGCCCCGGGCACCGTGAACATCACCGCTTCAACCGGCGGCAAGGACGCGCAGTCCGCCATTACCGTGGCCGACCCGGCGCCGACTCCCACCCCACCGACTCCCACCCCGCCGAGCTCGAGCGTCGCGGGATGCGAAGACCTGCCGGCCGCGGTTCGCACGGTGAACGTCGCGAGCCAAGGCGCACTCTCCAGCGCCCTGGCGAACGCGGCTCCGGGAGACCAGATCGTGCTCGCCCCGGGATCCTATCGCGGCAACTTCACCGCGAGCGTCGATGGCACCTCCGCCCGCGCGATCGTGCTCTGCGGCCCTCGAACCGCGATCATCGACGGGGGCTACCTCAATCACCAGGCCAGCTACTGGGTCGTCCAGGGCTTCACCATCCGGGGAGGTCTCTGGGGCATCTACGCCGAAGGCGCCAACCACAACATCTTCCGCGGCCTCGAGATCTATGACATCGGGCAGGAGGGCATGCAGATCTTCGCGTTCTCCTCGGACAACGTGATCGAGGGGAACACCATCCACGACACGGGCAAGTCGAACGCCGAGTACGGCGAGGGCATTTACATCGGCACGGCGTACACCCAGTGGGCGGCCAAGACCGGAGGTCAACCGGACAAGTCGGATCGGAATCAGATCCTCGACAACACCCTCGGCCCCAACGTCACATCGGAGCACCTCGACATCAAGGAGGGGACCTCCGACGGGATCATCCGCGGCAACCAGATCGACGGCCACGGAATGGTGATGGCCCAGAGCTGGAACGACTCCTGGGCGGAGTTCAAGGGGAACGGCTGGCTGATCGAGAACAACACCGCCGCCTACTCGATCAAGAACGGCTTCGACGTGTTCCGCCAAACCGGTTCCTGGGGGACCGGGAACATCATCCGGAACAACGTCCTCGACCTGCACACCTCGGGAATCGGGTTCAACGTCAACGTCTCGGGAAATACCATCGCCTGCAGCAATCAGGTGCGTGACGCCGGCAGCTTTGGCAACGTCAGCTGCAACTAGGTCTCATGGTTAGGTGGTGATCCAAGAAGGCGAGCCGCTCTGGCTCGCCTTCTTGGCTTTCCACGGCCTTGTCCACGCCGGACGCGGCTCGCATCTTCGAGGCATGCGGGTCTTTTCTCTCTCTCTGCTTCTATTGCTCGCCGGTCCGAGCTGCACGTCCGATCTTCCTCCCCCGGCGGACGCTCCGGCTGGCGCTCCAGCGGCCACTCCGCCGGTTGGGCCGCCGCCTTCTCCTCCCATCGCAGACCTGCCGACGCCGCCCAGCCGGGTGGTCGCTGTGAAGTCTCAATCCCAGCTCGAGAAAGCCGCCGCTACGGCCCGGCCGGGGGATCGGATCGAGCTCGCCGACGGCTGGTACGTCGGCGGCGTCATGATGACCCGGTCGGGGTCCCCTGCCGCTCCGGTGACCCTGCACGGCGGGCGGCGCGCGATCATCGACGCCGGCAGCATGGGCCGGCCCGCGGTCTCGCTCAAGGCGAGTCATTGGGTAATCCGGGGTATCAGCGTGACGAACGGTCTCTTCGGCGTGTACGTAGACGGAGGAAGCAGCAACCTGCTGGACAGCATCGAGGTGTTTCACATCGGGCAGGAAGGAGTCACGTTCGCCGATTTCAGCTCCGACAACGTGCTCAGTAACAGTGATATTCACGACACCGGCGTGTCCATTCCCGAATATGGCGAGGGAGTCTACATCGGTTCGCCGATTGAGCACTGGGCGCAAGTGAGCTGTGGCCAGCCCGACCGGAGCGACCGTAATCAGGTCCTCGACAACACCATAGGCCCTGACGTGCGGGCGGAGCAGGTTGATGTGAAGGAAGGCACGTCGGGAGGAGTCATCCGTGGCAATCGGCTTGACGGCCGAGGCATGATTCAGAGCCAGACATGGGTCGACTCCTGGATGGAGATCAAGGGAAACGATTACGAGATCGTGGGCAACCACGGCAGCAATGCCATCAGGCACGGCTTCGAGACCGTGGTGATCGAGAGGGGCTGGGGCAACAACAACGTCTTTCGAGGGAACGTCGCGGACGTGCAGGCCGCAGGCTACGGCTTCAAGATCGGAGGAGGCAGCGGCAATATCGTCTACTGCAACAATGAGGTGCGGTCAGCGGAGGCGGGCTTCGCTACTGTCTCCTGCACTCCTTAGGGAAGCCGCCGCCTTCCAAGCCGCCGGCCCAGGTCTCTCATCAGATACGGCACCAGCCACCATGGCTCGATCAGGTAGCGGCGCCACACGTCACGCGGTTGGGTGACGAGGCGGTGAAGCCACTCCACGCACCATCGACTCATCCAGAGCGGGGGCGTCGCGAGGTCACCGGCAAGCCGGGCAAACAGGGCACCAAGACTGAACACCACCGGTGCGTCGATTCGGTTCCGATTCTCCAGAATCCACCGCTCCTGGCGGGGCATGCCCATGCCGACACACAGAATGTCGGGCCGGAACCGGTTGATGTCGGCCAGAACCGCTTCGTTTTCCGGGTGCCCTGGTGTCGCATTGAAGTAGCCATGTGCGGCACGGATCTGGACGTCCGGGCTTTCCTTCAAGAGCACGGCCGCCGCACGTTCGGCCTGACCCGGCTCTCCTCCCAACAGGTAGATCCTCCATTTGCGCTCACCGGCCAGCCTGACCAGCGGCCGAATCCAGTAGAACGAAGTGATCCGGTGCTCGAACGTGGTGGGATATCCGAGGAGCCGACCCACGCGGACCAGCGGTGTCCCATCGATGAACACATACGTGGCCCGGGCGAAAAACTCCCGCATCTTTGCGTTGTGATGGTAGAGATACACACTGTGCAGATTGTGATGAGCGATGACGCAGCGCCCGCCCGTGGCGATCTCTTCATTCACCGCGGCGAATAGTCCTTCCCGGGTGATGGCGTTTACGTCAACCCCCAGAATGCGATACGTCGGAAGCCGTCTCGATTCGGATGCAGCGCCGGTCCCGGCGGGTCCGCCGGCGTCGCCGGGCTCCGAGAACATCACGTGCTCCTGGGGTACGCGGTCTGCATCAGCTGGAATCGCCTCCACAGGCGGAGGAATACCGGCCGCGGCGCCAGAAAGCACACCGACCAGAACGCGTTGAGCAGGAGCCTCACCTCCGGCCGGAACGAGTCATCATGCGCTGTCGCACCGATCAGCGATCGGTAGGCCGCCAATTGTGACCCGTATCCGCCCTTGAGTTTCCCAAGCGCAAACACATTTCTCATGAAATACGAGTTCCGCTGCAAGACCGCCTCGAGCCCGAAATGACCGGCGATCGTCCGCTGGAATTCGCAGGTCCTGGTGAGCCCCTCCTCGGTCACCATGCGCCGAAGATACTGGCCGCTGGAGTGGATTCGATACTCCGCCAGCGGCTCACTCAACGCCCGCACCGGCGCCAGGAGGGTGGCCCCGAACGTCAGATATGCGTCGGCGCCAAATGGAAAGGTGGAGGTCGGCATGGGAACGAGGCGAGCAAAGATGTCCGAGCGGATGACGACACCGGAGGTCCCTGGCGCCACGTGCCGGCCGGTTCGTCGCAGGGCGTCACGGCAATCCCCGTTCGAGAGCCGGGCTCGAAGCGGCCGGACCTGGCCCGTGCGCCGGCCCAGGGAGTCGATCACATGCATCGGGTGCACGATCATCCCCGCGTCGGGTGCGGCTTCGGCAGCTCGCTGCACCTCCTCGAGTTTGTTCTCGAGCCAGCGGTCGTCGGAGTCGAGCAGGCAGATATACCGGCCCCGGCAGTCTCCGAAACCGTGGGCCATGGCTGCTGATTGTCCGGAGTTGCGAATCCGGTGAAGTCGGACTGGATTCTGGTGTGAGCGTGTGAAGTCGGCCATCCACGATGCAATCCGATCCGCGGTCGCATCGGTCGAGCCGTCGTCCACTACCACGACCTCGAAGTCCCGATTGCTCTGCCGGCCCGCACTGGCGAGTGCCTCAACCACGTAGTCAGCGTGGTTGTGCGCAGCCATGAGGACTGAAAAGGTCAGGGACGAGCTCACGCCCGGTTTGCCCCGGGGAACGACCGTGCGCCGGGGACGACAACTTCCTGGCCGCCGTTGCAGGCGAGGGACACCGCAATGACGTACACCAGCCACAAGACCGTATTCTGCCGGAGGATCGAGCTCTCGGTGATGTTGTACAGGATCACGAAGGAGAGAATGACGAGCGGCGCCGTCGAGGAGGCCGAGCGCAACCACCGAGCCCGTGCGACCGCGGCAGTCACCGCCGTGACGAGTCCGGCGAAGAAGAGTGCCAGGCCCAGGATTCCCAGGTCCAGTGTCAGGTCGATGAATCCGTTGTGCGCGTGTGGTGGCTGCCATTGGACCGCACTCCAGAATTCTCCGGAGTCGCCGATCCATCCGCGCCAGAAACCGCCGTATCCATATCCGACGAGCGGATGACGCTGGATCATGATCAGTGCCTCGGCCCAGAGGTCGGTCCGACCAGTCATCGTCACATCCCGTCCGACCTGGGTCGCCACGGTCGCAGCATGCGAATGGAGCCACATCGCCCCGCCCACGATGAGCGTGACAGCGGCAATGATGAGTGGAATCAGGATGGTGAGGCGAAGTCGCAGAGTATTGGAGAAATGGGTGAGCAGCACCAGCATGACGAGCACGAGCAGGCCGGTCTTGGATTGGGACATCAAGAGGAGGCCGGCAAACAACCCCATGGCACCCCACAGCGGCCAGGGCGGCCGGACGCGGTCTATTCGAAGCAGCAGACAGAGGAGGAAGCCGAGCACAGCGATTCGCGCGAGCGCGTTCTTGTTGTCGAATACACCCTTCCATTCGTTCGACCCCGTCATGCTCGCCGTCGCGGGATCGGTAATCCCGTAGTACAGGCTCAGCAGGCCACCGAACCCGATCGCGATAGCCAGCAACTTCAGGATGTCCCGGCCGGAATACCGCCCGACCAGGTACCACCCGAACGCGGATGTCGCGACAATCGCAATGCTTCGCCGCCAGGTCACGTCGGATGCTTGCGACCAGAGCGTCGACAGTACGACGAGCATGATGAGGAGCAGCGTCAGCTTGTGGGCGAGGGCGGCGCGGAGAGTGGTCCGGAACCGCAGCAGGACGAGCAGGCCGAGTATGCCGTACACGGGTACGAACACCGAGTCCGCTACCGAGCTCTCGGCGGCCCCGACAAGCCAGGAGTCCTGCATCGGCTGGAACCACGCGCCCGACATGAGGAACAGGGCATACACGACATAGGACGCTTCGACCTGGGACCCCAGCCATCCGAAGAATCGATCGATCTGCCTCGGCTGGCCGGTGGCCGGCGCCGTGGACCCCTCGGCAGGGACCTCAGTCTCGAACGTGTGCTCCGTCGTCACATCGGTCTCCGGCCGAGAAGAGCGCGGTACGCTTCCAGCGTGCGCCGGGTGATCTCCGTCCATGCCAGATGATCCAGCGTGGTGCAAGCCCCGCGGTCGGTCTGCCGGGCCCAATCCATCCCGGACTTCAGTTCCACGGCCGTCAGATCACCGGAATACATCCGCACCCATTCCGCGCCGGCGGTGGCCTCCAGCTCGCTCATCGCGCCGAGGCGAGGTACCACCACGGGCCTGTCAAAGGCAAGCGCCAGCAACGCGCTGCTCGAATTGAGGATGTCCGTGAACGGCAGCACCACGAGGTCCGCCGCCCGGCAGTACACCTGGAGATCGTCATCGGGGATGTGTTCCAGCGTCAGCCGGACCCGGTCATCACCCTCGGCCGCGGCTACCACCTCGGCACGGAGATCGGGGGAATCAGGGAGGCCGACCACGAGAAGTCGCGCGTCCGGGTCTTCGAGAGTACGGAAGACCCGGAGGAGATGAGGGACGTTCTTGTACGGCCGCACTTTCCCGATGAAGGCGTACACCGCGCTCGAGAGGGGCAGGCCGAGTCGGAGGCGGGCGGCCTCGCGGCTCACCGCGTCGGCGTACACCCCTCGATAATGACCGATCGGGATCACGAAGCCGGTGCGACCGCCCAGGACCGGGAACTCCTTCCTCGCAGCCTCCGCTCCGCCCTCGCTGAGCGCGATGTATCCGTCGAGCGAGGGGAGGAGCGCCCACCACATCCACCGCTCGAGGCGGGGGTGCGGGCTCTCATGAGCATGGAGATTGTGCACCGTCCAGACGATACGGGACCCCCTGAGTCGGGCCCACCGCACCAGCCCCACCAGGCCGAGGGCCCGAGCCATTGCCCGGACGGGATTGCGCACCTGGATCGCGATTTCCGGCCAATGAAGGTGCAGGACGCTGGGTGGCCGCTGGAGCAGCCGGCGCGGCGACCACTCCTCGATTCGCACGCCCGAGGCTGCCATCAACCCGTAGAGCTCCCGGTGATAGGGGCTCTCCGTCCGCAGCGCAGGCCACGACATGACCGTGCCGACATCCGTCATGTCGAGAGTCGAAGCGCATCAGCCATCGGCACGGAGCACCCATCCCAGCGAAAGTCGGAGCGGCGCCGGCAACGGAAGAGCGGCCCGCGTGAGCCGTTGGAAGAGCTGTATCGGCCGCAAGCTCCGAGGAAGGAGGTAGAGGCCCCACCCGGTCGCGAACACACATGCCGCGAGCGTGGCGCCCAAAGTCGCCCCACTTCCGAGCCCCCCGAGGCGGCATGCCAGGCGGGTCGCCAGCGCGGCCATTCCCACCACGGTGGCAACGGCCAGCCCCGGTCCCTGGGCCCAGACGTATTCCCGAACGGTCATGCCGCAGATCCGAATCGTCAGAATGGCCATGGCCACGTACTTGTACAGGATAGCGGTGGCTACTCCGGTCGCAGCGCCGGCGATGCCCCACCGGGCGCCCAGTCCGGCGCCTACCAGGACCCACACGGCGTAGATGATTTGACGACGCAGCTCCGCGCCGACGTTCCCGCTCGCGTGGGTAACGGCCCCCGCGGGCAACGCGAGCACGCGAAAGATCCCCACTGCGCAGAAAATCTGCAGGGGGACCACGGCGCCGCGCCACTGCGGGCCGTACAGGGTCTCCACGATCTCGGGAGCGGCAACCGCCATGCCCGCCATGATGGGCGCGGTCACCAGACTCGCGAATACGATCGACTGCGCGTACACCCTGGCGAATCGCGCCCGATCCTCGTGGATCTCGGAGAGGGTGGAGAAGAGCACACTGAACAAAGTCGTCCCGAGATAGCCCAGCGGCAGCATCATGAGGGAAAACGCCCGGCCATACAGGCCGAGCATCGACGCGCCGAGCATCCGGCCGACGACGAGATTGTCTCCATAGAACGCCAACTGGCCGACGGCGCCGTTAAGAGCACCCAGTGTGCCGAAGCCCAGCAGGTCGCTCGCCTCACGGCGCGCGAGCAACGGCCCGGCTGTCGGGCGAACCATTCCGTAGAGCGTGAGATTCACCAGCGCGGACTGCAGCAGCGCCCCGATCACCAGACTCCACACCCCAAATCCCTTGAGCGCCAGCACGATAGCGATCCCTGCGCTGCCGGCGAGGTACCCGGCAAACTCGACCAGCGCCAACTGACGGAAGGCGAGTTTTCGCTGCAGCAAGGCCCTCGGCACCACCCCGATCCCGGCCAGGACGAAAAGCGCTGCCTGCGCCTTGAGCACCGCCGGAAGTCGTTCGGCACGCAGCAGCTCTCCGGCGACGGGGGCCGCCAGCACGAGGGCGGCGGCCAGCAGGGCGCCCAGCCCCATGCTGAGCGTCGCCCCGACCCGGACGTGGCGGTCCGTCAGCGGTCGTCGCTGGACGAGGGCGGAGCCGAGACCGAAATCGAGGATCAGGCTGGGGAGAGTGACGACGACAGCCGCCATGGCAGCGAGGCCGAAATCTGCCGGGGAGAGGAGTCGGGCGAGTACGACGCCGACCCCGAACTGTGCCGCCGCCTGGAGCAGCGCAAACGTCAGCCGCGAGCGGGCCGCCCCGGCAGCCCGGCGCGCGAGGTTGTCCGAGGAAGCAGCCGGGACTTCGGAAGGGGGGGTGCCGGGAGGACTGTGGGGCAATGGGGTTTCGAACGGGATCAGGCCGCGCCCGTTCCCTTCACCACCGCCGGAAGCGTGCGCGCCAGAATGGAGAAATCGAGACCCAGCGACCACTCGTCGATGTATTGGAGATCCAGCGCGATCCATCCATCGAACTCGACGTCGCTCCGGCCACTGACCTGCCAGAGGCACGTGATGCCCGGTCGCACGCTGAACCGCCGCATCAGCGCCGTTTCCGGGAAGTGCTGAACGTCCCGGATAGGCAGCGGACGGGGGCCGACCAGGGACATATCGCCTCGCAGCACGTTGAAGAGCTGAGGCAGCTCATCGATCGACGTGCGCCGGAGAACGCTGCCGACCCGCGTGAGCCGGGGATCGCGCCGGATCTTGAACACCGGCCCCGACACCTCGTTGCGACTCTCGACAGTATGCTGCAACTCCTCCGCGTTTTGTACCATCGTCCGGAACTTGTACATCCGGAAGCGGCGCCGATTGTGCCCGTACCGCTCCTGCGCGAAGATGATCGGGCCCGGGCTGGAACATTTCACAGCCACGGCCGCCACCAGCAAGATCGGGCTTACCACCATGAGCACGATGGCGGCGAGCACGAGGTCGATCACACGCTTGATCAGCAGACGGTAGTCCTCCACCGCGACCGGCATGTCGAAGACGGCCGATTCGGTGGGTTGCAGTCGGGTACCCGGGTGATCGCGATCGAAGATGTCAGCCAGACACTTCGCGCGGACCCCCACCCGGCCACAGGTCCGGATGACCTCCTCGATCTGCACGTATCGGGATCGTACTGGGAGCGCGATGAGCACCTCGTCGATGGGGCGGTTTGCCAGGACCGACTCGAGCTCGGCGAGTGACCCGAGCAATCGCTCACCCACGACCGGGGTGACCGGCTCGTCGCACGTGTCCACGAAGCCGACGACCCGTCCGTGGTCGGGATCGTGCTCGACCTGATGAAAGAGCCGGACTGCCCGCGGCCCGCTACCCACGATAAGGATGTCACGAACCGGCGCGAGATTACCCGTCGTCAGCGAGCGCAGCGTGATGCGGACACCGACCAGGACGATCGAGCTTCCCAGCCAGAACCAGAGCACCGTGGTGTATCGGAAGGCGCCGGTGAGGCTGATGGACGGAAAGACCAGCGTGACCAGGCTCATCGCGGCGCAAACGCCCAAGACCCGGACGATCTCCTGACGGCGCTCCCTCACGCGCTGCCAGACATAGACCTCGAACATCCCGCAGGCGATCCGCCAGCAGACGGCAAAACCGACGACGAACAACAAGTTCTTGACCGTGACTCGGATGGCCAGAAAATCGTCAAACCTGGCCCCCGGCTTTGCCAGGTTGGTGGCGAGGAATACCCCGAGCAGCAAGGCCACGGCAAGCGGAGTCTCAATTGCGGTGCAGATCCGTAGATACAGCCGGTCGGACGGGCGCGGCGCCAGCGGTGGGCGCTGCTTGGGTGGGGAACCCGGTGTGCCCGTCATCGCCCGTTCTCGTTGGCGGAATAGCCGTAATCGTGATACCGGTAGGCGGCATCGTATGTAGCATCGCGACGGAAGTCCACGTCGTTCAGCACCACCCCCAGCACCCGCGCGCGCACATGACCCAGCTGCTCCATCGCATAGGCCAGCGCCGTCGAGTGGGTGACGCCGGCGCGGGCGACGATGACCACGCCATCCGCGTTAGCGCCGAGCAGAGCCGCGTCGGTCATCAGATTCACCGGCGGTGAGTCGATGATGATGGTCTCGTACTGTGCGCGCAGGCTCTCGAGCAGCAGGCGGGCCTCCCGCGAAGCCAGGATGGCGGACGGGTTGGGCGGAAGCGTCCCCGTGGTCAGATAATTCAGTACGCCTCCCTCCTCCACCCACACGGAGCGACAGGCGTCCTCGATCCTCACCTTGCCTCGGATGACGTCCGAGAAGCCGGGGCTTCTGGAGACGTTGAACAGGCTCTGGATCGTGCCACGACGAAGGTCGGCATCGATCAGCAGGACCTTGACTCCACGATGGGTGAGCGAAAGCGCGAGGTTGACCGCGCTCGTGGTCTTCCCTTCCCCCGGTTGCGCGCTGGTAAAGACCACCGTTTGCACCGGATGATCCATGCGGGCGTGCAGCAGATTGGTCTGGAGACTCCCGTAGGCTTCGGCAATGGCTGTCCCGATACCCGAGATTGCGACGTATTGCTCGCGCTGCCCGGCAGGCGCCGGGCCGTCGTCCACCGGATCGGGTCGGCGGGGATCGACTACCTCATGGGAATCGTGAGGAGTGGGCAGGAATGTGTAATTCCGCAGCGTTTCGCCACCGGGAGACGAACGATCCCGCCGTACCGGCGGGATTCCCGATACCTGCGGCCGGGGCGAGCGGCTGCGCTCGCTGATCAGCGCCGGCTCCTTTTCGCGCTTCGAGATGTGCGGGATCAGCCCCAGGACAGACAGGCCAGTGGCATCGGCAACATCGGTCCGCGTGTGCACCGACTTGTCGAAGTACTCGATGAGGAACGCCACACCTATCCCCAGAAAAACCCCGAAGATGAGGCCGAGAGCGACGGTGGTTCGCTTGCGTGGTGCGACGGGCTCGAGTGGCCGGGCTGCCGGATCTACGAGCTGAACGCTGCCGTCTTCCACGGCCTGCGTGATTTCCGCTTCCTTGAGCTTGGTCTGGAGGAGGGAGTACACCTCCTCCAACACCTTGGGCTTGCGCTGCAGCTGCGCGAACTCCAGCTCCCGACGCGGAACCTGGCTCAGCTGCTGGTCGAATCCGGAGAGGGACCCGTCCATGCTCGCCACCTGGTTCGTCAAGCCGGTGAGGTAGGTTGCCGCCACGGACTTGAGCTGCAGCTCCAGATCCTGCACGCGGCCTTGGAGGGCCTGGACTTCGGGGTCGGCGGGGGTCCGTCGCGCGAGGAGATCCGCTTCCCGAGTCTCGACTTCCGCGAGGCTCTTGAGCAGCTCGGTGGCGGCCTGGTTCTTGAGCAGCGTCGGGAACGACACGAGCCGGCGATAGGGCGACGGGTCGGTCGGGGCGCGCTCGTGACTGGCCTCGACCTCATCGAGCAACGCGGCGAGCGAGCTCCGCTCCGCCTCCACGGCCGCGCGCTCGGATTGAAGCTGGATCATCCGCTCGACCTGCGTGTTCCCTTCCACGGTCGGGTTCACCACCTGCTCGCGCTCGCGGTACTTCCTCAGCGCCTGTTCGGACGCGTCCAGCTGTCGGGCGAGTGTGTCGATCTGGGTCCGCAGAAACGCCACCGTGCTTCGTGCCGCGGACTTCTGGATCTCCTGACGACGAATGATGAATCGAGCCGCGATCGTATTGGGCACCTGATACGCCAGCTCTCGATCGGCATCTCGAAAGCTCAGCGTAACCACCTTCGCCTCACGGTTCAGCTGCGTGACGCCCACCTCTTTGCGGATGCGAACGATCGCCTCGCCGAGCGGCTCCACGTCAAAATCGATGGAGGAGAAGCCGGATGCGCCGGGCGCGAGCATGAATTCGACGCCGCCGAGGTTTCCCGCACTGTCGGCCGGGATCACCTGGCGGCCCACACCGGGAGGTCCTGTCAGGACGAAGCGCCCTTCGTTGGTTCGCCGGAGGGAGTAAGAGCCCGGTGTGACGGTATCGGCGATGCGAATGGTCTTGAAAATGACCTGGCGGGCAACTCGCTCGGGCTTGCGAAGCGTGAGCTGAAGACCGAGAATCTTCGTTGCGTCTTCCACCAGCGAGCGACTCTTCAGGACCTCGACCTCGGTGAAGACTTCGCCCTCGCCGCCCATCGCTCTGAACAGTTCAGAGAGATTGGTCTGCTGGTCGTCGATGCGAAGGCTGGCCACGCCCTGATAGATCGGCGTTGCCGTCATCACATATGCCGCGGCTGCGCCGGCGACCATCAGGGTACAGGCGATGATCAGGAGCCAGTGCCGGCGGACGATGCCCCAGACGAACGCCAGCGGCAGGTCGGGAGAGGACGGGGGAGCCGAGGAGCCGGGAAGCGGGACCGCGAGGACGGTCCGGCTGTCTCGGGGCACGGGGAGCTGACTCACGCGTGTTCTCCTCAGCGAAGCAGCAAGGCGACGATAAGAGTCGTCGTGGCTGACAGGCCCGCGGCGACGAGTCCGGCATTCCGGCTGACCCAGCCCTTCTCCGGCACGAAGAGCTCATCACCCGTCTGGATCGAGGTCTCGGCGACGCGGGTCTGGGGACCGAGCTTGATCTTGAGGTCCCGCCCATCGCGCCGCAGGACGACCTGATTCGTCTTGCCGTCCGAGGTGGCGCCGCCCGCCAGCGCGAGGACGTCTCCGACCGTGACGGTGGGCGCCACCGGGTACAGCCCTGGGGAGCGTACCGCCCCCAGCACCTGGATTCGTCGAAGCGGCGTAACCTGGATAGAGGGATTCCTCAAGAACTTCCCCAAGGAGTCGATCAGAAAGCGCCGGAGCGAATCCGAGGACATCCGTGTGACCGGCACAGGACCGATACGGGGCAGAACTGCGATGCCTTCCTCGTTCACGTCGAAGTCTCCCGACCAGGTGGGTTCCTGCCACACCTGTAATCGGATCACATCGCCCGGACGGAGCAGGATTCCGGCCGTTGCCGCCCCACCTGCGGAATCGGCGGCAGACTGTGCC
>JBOHSC010000187.1:0-1885 GCA_050733115.1 Gemmatimonadales bacterium | reverse complement strand
GTACGAGGGGCCGGAGCTCGCCGGACTCCACCGCGTTCTCGTCGCCGCGCGTCAGGTGCACCTCGATCTCCGCCGGGTGGCCGACGAGGCTCCGCTCGCGGCGGCGCTCGACCGCCCCATGCTCGATCAGCGCATCGAGCGCCGGCTCGAGCAGTCGGTCGATCCTGAGGGGTCGCTGCTCGACACCGCGAGCCCGCGGCTTGCCGCGGCAAGGCGCGAGGTGCACGCCGCCCGGAACCGTCTGATCCGGAAGCTCGAGTCGCTGCTGCGAGCGCTCGACGCCAATGCCGGGGCGGCCGACGCCGGCGTTACCCTGCGCGGCGGACGCTACGTCATTCCGGTCCGGCGGGACTCGCGCTCGCGACTCGCCGGGATCATCCACGACGAGTCGGGCAGCGCGGGCACCCTCTTCATCGAGCCGTCCGAAGCGATCGAGCTCGGCAACGCTCTTCGCCAGGCCGAAACCGAAGAGGAGCGGGAGACGCTCCGGGTGCTCAGAGAGCTCACCGATCTCCTGCGCCCGGAGCTGCCGGCGCTGCGCGATGTCGTGGAGATGCTCGTGGCAGTGGACGATCTCGTCGCCAGGGCGCGCTACGCGGTGGCCGTCGAGGGCGAAGTGCCCGAGCTGGAGGTCGCGAGCTTTTCCCTGACCATCAGGCGCGGACGCCACCCTCTCCTCCTCGCCGGCGCCGAGCCGGTGGTTCCGTTCGATCTCGATCTTGGCTCCGACGAACGGACCTTGCTCATCAGCGGTCCGAACACCGGCGGGAAGACGGTGCTTCTCAAGGCGGTCGGCCTCGCCGCCGCTCTGGCGCAGAGCGGCATCGTGCCGCCGGTGGGAGCGGGCAGCCGTCTGCCAGTCTTCCGCCGCTTTTACGCCGATATCGGCGACCGGCAGTCGATCGCCGCGAGTCTCTCGACATTCAGCGCGCACGTGCGGATGCTTCGCCGCATTCTCGACCATGCGGATGGCGCCACCCTGGTTCTCCTCGACGAGGTCGGGAGCGGCACCGACCCTGCTGAGGGATCGGCGCTGGCCGCGGCGGCGCTCATCTGGCTCACCGGGCGCGGCTGCCTCACCCTGGCTACGACTCACCTCGGCACGCTCAAGAACCTGGCGACCCAGGCGCCCGGCGTGGTGAACGCCTCGCTCCAATTCGATGCCGCCACGCTCACGCCTACCTATCGCTTTCTAAAAGGCGTCCCGGGACGCTCCTACGGCCTCGCCATCGCGCGTCGTCTGGGGGTGAGCCCCTCCATCCTCGCCGACGCCGAATCCCGGGTGCCCGACGCCGAGCGCAGTCTCGATGTGCTCCTCGCGTCGGTGGAGGAGCGCCGGCGCGAGCTCCAGGCAGCGCAGGAGTCGGCGGCCGCGCGGGCGATCGACCTCGACTCACTCGGCGCGCGCCTCTCGATGCAGGCGGAGGCACAGGCGGTCCGCGAGGCGGAGCTCAGGCGCAGGGAAAAGGAGGCGGAGCGCGCCGGGCGCCAGATGGCGAAGAGCCATCTGATGGAGGCCCGCCGGATCGTCGAGGAGGCACTGCAGGCGGCTCGAGCCGCGGCGGATGACGCCGCGGCGCGCGACGCACGGCGGCTGATCGAAGAGGGAATCAGGCAGCAGGGGGAGCGGATCGCCGACGCCGACCGTGCCGTCACCGTCTCCGATGCCGTCCGGCCCGTGGAGGGCGAAGTGGCTGTGGGAGACCAGGTGCGGCTGGAGACCGGTCAGAGCGCCCAGGTACTCGAGATCCGCGCCGACGGCAAGCTGGTCGTCGCGGTCGGGGCCATGCGCATGGTCGTGGATGCCAGCGCAGCGGCACGCCTCGGCCGGAGCCGTCCCGCGGAGCGGGCCGCGGCCCGCACGACCGAGGCTCCTCCCATAGAT
>JBOHSC010000186.1:0-6886 GCA_050733115.1 Gemmatimonadales bacterium | reverse complement strand
GCATCCAGCATCCGGCGAGAGCGGCGCCTGCTACCGCGGGGAGCGAATACTCACGCCGCCACCGCCACACGATCGGAGCGACAGCGACCACGGCCGCGGTGCCCCAGAGCAGCATCCACCAGCCGTCGTACACACCGAGCTCGGGAATCGACTCGCCCCGTGCGACGTACGCCGCGGTTCCCAGGGCCAGCGCGGCGGCCACCGCGGCGACACGGCGTCCGGCGGTACGTCGCATGAGCGAGTAGTCCGGTGCCCCGGCAGTCACCCGCGATCCACCGGGCGTCCCATGAACAGGGTATCGGTGAAGACGCCCCCGATAGACTGATCGCGCGTGACGATTCCCTCAGCGACCCACCCGAGTCTCTCATAGAGTCGGATGGCTCCGAGATTGTCCACTCGGGTGCGCAAATTGAGCTTTCGGACCACTCCGCCACGCTCCGCCCAGGCAATCAGCTCCCGCAGGAGGGCGCCGCCGATCCCCTGTCCGGTGAGCGCGCGCGCGACGCTGATGCCGAGCTCGCCGGTGTGCCGGACCCGCGCGCGCCGCCCTCCCTCGAACGAGAGCGACCCGACGATTGCCCCGTCGCAGAGCGCGACCAGCACCACCGCGTTGTCGCTGGCCGCACAGCGCGCCAGAAACTCACGCTCTTCTGCCACGGCCAGCCCCGGCCCCTCGGGCCCGAACGTCAGGTTGTTCGACTCTCCCCCTACCCTGCGCAGGTACGCCAACACCTCCTCGGCATCCTCGGGCACGGCGGGGCGAATGTGGACGCGCCGGCCGTCCGGCAGCTCGTGCTCGGGCATGGGTTGCAATGTCCAATGCTCCGGCGTGAGGCGCCAGCCCGGAAGCTCGCTTACCCTTCGGTGAGTATCCGAGCCGTCACCCGACCCTGGACCGCCGATGGCCCTCTCAGGCAACTCACTTCGAGCCCTCGCCGCGATTCTGGCGCTCGCCGCGGCCGCGATGGTCACGCGACTCGATCGCGCTCCGGCCACGCCTCCGCACGACGCCGGCCGGCCCGCGGCGGCCAGTGGCGATGAGGCGAGGAGCACCGGCAACGATGGGTTGATGGCGGCGGTCCGCTCCCATGGGCGCGGCCGGCTCGTCACCGTGCGGGCGCCGGTGGTGCGTTTGCTGGCGGACGACCGCGAGGGGACACTGCACCAGAAGTTTCTGCTTCGGGTGAACGACTCGCTGACGGTGCTGGTGGCGCACAACCTCACACTGGCTGGGCGAGTGCCGATATCGCTGGGTGATACGGTGGTGGTCTCGGGGGAGTACGAGTGGACGCCGAAGGGCGGGACGCTGCACTGGACCCACCGCGACCCGGCGGGGCGTCATGCACCGGGCTACATCGAGGCCGGCGGACACAGATTCCAGTGAGACTACTCGGGGCGGATGTAGTACCCTGAAACCCGCCACTGGCCGTCGGTGTCTTTCATCGGGGTGACCGTCTCCACCACTGTCTTGCCGTGCCCGTCCCTGGTCCGATACTGGATCACGACGTACTCGCCCGGCGGAACGCCGGGAATCTTGGTCTGAAACGAGGCCGCCATCAGCGCCCGCGAGCCGAATGGCTCGAAGGGGCTGCGCGCCTTCGGGATGGTCTCGACCCACGCCTTTCTGGTCACCGCGCTCCTGAGAAACGACGCCGCGCCGTTCCAGCTCTCGCCGTACTTGCGGCGATCCATCAGCTCCAGCCATCCCTTCGCCACCGACTCCGCCGCCGCGACCAAGGCCGCGAGGCTGTCCGCAGCGTGAGCCTGCGCAGGGGAGCGGGGCTCCATCTGATACACCACGTCTCGCGCTGGCTGGGTGCCGTCGGCCGGCCAGTGGAGACTGGCGACCCATCCGCCGCCGGAGCCGCGGCTCCAGGTGAACGAGTTTCGCGCCCCGTGGAGCGGCGAGAAGCGGACCTGCCCGTAGTCGAATGCTGTCACCACCCATGCGAGGAGATCGTTGCCGCTCGTGACCTGTCCTCCACGCAGGCGGACTTCGCCCGAATCGCTGGCCGCCGTGGCGGCGGAATCGGCGAACGCCCACGTTCCCATGGTTGAGTCGTCCTTGAACCGGTACTTCTCGTAGAATGAATTCCCATCGGGCTCCTTCCCCACCCAACTCCCCTCGAGCCATGCCAGCGACCTGAACTCGGCGAGAGTCACGGAGGCAGGCCGCTCCGAGCCACCACCGCCGCGACAGGCCGCGATGGCCACGCCCGCGACGACCGCACTCACGCATCGGCGCATCAGCTTACTCCCTTGGGCTTTCAGAGTGCCGCATCGAGGATCGAACAGGAACGAAGCAACCTTCAATCTACCCGGCCGATCGGACACTCGCGGCGGAAACGCTGGAGCACGTCCAGGCGATTTTCCATCGCGCCCGACTGGGCCGCGATCCGCCAGGCGAACTCGCGCCGCATTTCCACACTGTCCACTCCCTGCGCGACCGCGAGGCGCCACTGCACGCAGTAGGCCGGCAGCTCGACGTCGATGACCTGGCGGGCGGTCCTGAGGGAGGCGGCGAACGCCTCGCACGTCGGGAAGGCCGACGCCTGGGCTCGATGCACCGCCTCGTGCGCCTCGAGCTGAGCAAGGAGCAGGGAGTCGCGCACGTCGGCCCGGGTGACGGTGACGGCACGCCCCGCCTCGCAGCGCGTGAGGCTCAGGAAGTCATCCGGCGTTGCGGCGCGCTGCGCCACCGCGCCGCGCGGAATCAGCCCAAGAACGAGGACGATCCACGACCTACTCAGGGAGTCCGAACGCCATGATCATGTCCCCCTGCTTGAATTCGAACAGTGCGTTCCCGCCGGCCGCGACCGCGACATACTGGCTGCCGCCCACGGAGTAGCTGACCGGCGGCGCGTTCACCCCCGCCTCGCATTGATACGACCAGAGCGCCAGATCTCTCTCCCGGTGCGCGCATTGAGCGCCGCCACACTGCTGAAGGGCAGTGAGACGAACATCACGGTGTCGGCGACGATCGGTGTCGTCTGGAATGTCGCGGTCACCCCGCTGTGATACGTCAATCTGGGAACGAGACGGGCGACGGTGGCGGTGTCGATCTGGGTGAGGGGCGAGTATCGCTGGCCACCGAGGTCGTGGCCGTGGACGGGCCAGCCGGCGGCGGCCTGCGCGGACGCGGGCGCCGGCAGAATCGCGGCGACGAGGCAGATGAGAAATTGGCCGTTCATCGCGGCGTTTGTCACCCTTACGAGAATACGGCGCGACAGGCCAGCTCGACGTGCCGGTGATCGGTGCCGCAGCACCCACCGACGACGGACAGGTGAGGAAACTCGCGGTTGAGGGAGGCATGCAGCGCCCCGAACGACGACAGGTCGCCCTGATCGAGAGCGGTGGACTCGTTGAGCTCCGTGTGGCTCATCGACGACGCGTTGGCCCTGAGGCCCCGCACCCGCTTCTGCCAGGAGGCGGAGCCGGCCTGGTCGGCGAGGACGTGCGTCGGATGGGCGCAGTTGATCATGTAGTAGGCAGGATACCCCCCGGTCGCCGCATCGACCTCCTCGATTGCGCGCCCGAGCGGATCACCGGTCGGCAATCGCCCGTCGGTCTCCACCGTGAACGAGACGACCACTGGCATCCGGGCGTCGTGCGCCGCGAGCGCGATGCCGGTAGCCTCCTCGATGTAGTTCATGGTGAGAACGGAAATGACATCGGCCTCAGTGCCGGCGAACGCATCGATTTGTGGCCGGTGGTAGTCAGCGGCTTCGTTGGCCGTCATGCGCGCGGAGGGGATGTAGCCGTCGCCGCGGGGTCCCAGGTCTCCGCTGATGACGCTGTCCAGCCCGTGCTCGTCCAGTTGAGCGCGAAACTCCTCCATGAGGGAAACGGCCCGGTGGTCGATGTCGGCCAGTGCGTTGAGGGAATATCCGAGCATCCGCCCCCAATCGGGATTCGCCCGCCAGGTCGGGCTCTCCAGCACCATCCCGACGCCAAGACTCACCGCCAGGTCGGTATAGGTCTGGAAATACCGTCGCAAGGCGGCCATGCCCTGCGGAGAATCGAGGAGGACGAACGAGGCGAAGTTGGGCAAGTCGAGGCCATAGTCAAAAATGAGCGTGGTCTCGATGCCACCGTCGGTGATGTAGGGGTCGCCGTCACAGGGGGGAAGGTGCATTCGATGACGCGGCATGGTCGTCCATCCCCTTTCAACCGGAGTTTTCGGCGTCGGTTTTCTCGGGCCGCAATTCCACGTAGGGATCTTCGCCAGTGCGGGCGGTCCGGAAGATGACATATCCGAGGGCCAGATTGCCAAGACCGAGCCAGAGTCCTGCGTGAACAACCCGAACCCAGCCGGGCGAGCCTCGAGGCTGACGTCCCAGCAGGTCGAGCACGATCAGGAGCCCACCTGCGCAGACCAGCAGCGGGCCGAAAATCCACGCCAGCAGCCGAAAGGCCGGGCGCACTCGCCGTGATTTCATCCGGCTACCGCCTTCGTTCCGACTCCCACGCGGACAGAGCGATGATGACCAGGATCGACCCGCCGATCCCCAGGAGAATGACTCCAGGATCGGGCCGCCGGAGCACCAGCAGCCCGACCGCCGGTCCGGCCGCGATTACCACCATGCCGAGCAGGACGAGCCACGCTCCGCGGTGGGCGAAGTTGAGCGTCCACCCGGCCCAGCGCCTGCGCTTGGGGACGATCAGGCGAGGGTCTGCGACGCACTTGTAGATGCCAGGCGGAGTCCAGTGGCTCGGGTCGCTCCACAGCCGCTCGAACTCTGCGGAGGCCATGCTCAGCCGGCTCCGGTCGCCCGCTCGGCGACCTCCCAGAGACGGGCGGCGTCGGCATCGCTCAGTGCCTGAGGCGCGGGCGCCACCTCGCGGAGCCGATTGAAATACCGTCCACTGGCGCCATGAAGCTCCGGATCGGCGGCCAGCCGAGTGACGGGCCTCGCTCCCTTTTCGGGGGACGCGAGGACGAGTCCGATGACGAACTGCACGATCTTCGGCGTGCCACGCCAGATCCCGGTCGCGATCGCACCGGGGTGCACGGCCGTGACCGTGATCCGCGGTTTCCGGCGCGCGAGCTCGCGGGTGAAGAGGATCTGAGCGAGCTTCGACTGCGCGTACGCCTTGAAGCTCCCGTACTCCTTCTCGAGCCCCAGGTCGTCCCACGCGATCCGCCCGACTCTGTGCCCTTCCGAGCTCACGTTCACGACTCTAGGCGCCGGCGCGCGCTCCAGTGGCGGCAGTAGGAGCCGGGTGAGCAGAAATCCTCCGAGAAAATTGGTGGCCCAGGTGAGCTCGAATCCGTCGGGGCTCATCGTTCTGCTCTTGAGCGCGACGCCGGCGTTGTTCACCAGCACGTCGAGCGACTGGTGCGTGGCATTGAATCGCTCAGCCGCCCGTCGCACCGACTCGAGCGACCCCAAATCCACCGGGAGGAACTCACTGGAGATCCCCGCGGCCGTGAGCGCCTCGACCGCCGTCGGCCCACGGGCATTGTCACGTGCGGCGATGATGACGTGCGCGCCCATCTGGCCGAGTGCCCTGGCTGTTTCCAGACCGATACCGCCGGCACTACCCGTCACCAGCGCGGTTTTCCCAGTCAGTTGCTTCACAGGTTACTCGAAGTAGCGTTGTCTATATATTAGTTACATATGAATTTAGCAACACACCACATATTCGGCAGGCGCGGCCGACCGGCGGGCTGGCAAGTCAGTTCGTGCTCACGACGACGCTTGCACCTGCCGCGCCCGAATCGCATAATGTGCGCACCCCGCGGCGGCCTGATGCCGCGCGGCGGGGTAGACCCTCAGTGAGCTCGACAGGAGGTCCCCATGGCCGGCACCACCCGGAAGATGATCGACTGTAGCCGCTCCCCAAGTTCAAAGAACTGTACCCTCATGATCGCGGGCACGGAGGACGAGGTGCTCCGCACCGCCATGCGTCACGCCGTCGAAGAGCACGGGCACCCGAACACCCCGGAGTTCCGGGAGCAGCTCCGCGGGATGCTGGCGGACATGCCGGAGCTCGCACACGCCTGAACGCGTCGAGGGGGCCGCCTCGGCGTGCCCCCTCATTGCCCACCTACGCCGCCCTGGCCGACAGATACGAATGCCAGAGAATACGAGCCGCGACGGCTCTCCACGGAGCCCACCGCGCTGAGCGTTCCATGGCCTCCAGAGCGGTCGGGAGGCGGCCGCCCGGATCGATCACCTGCAGCATTCGGTGGAGCGCCAGATCTCCCTGCGGCCACACATCGGGTCGTCGGAGCGCCATGAGCAGGTAAATATCGGCGGTCCACGGACCGATTCCCCGTACCCTGAGCAGCGACGCGCGCGCCGCTTCGTCGGACAGCCGGCCCAGCCGCGCGATTGGCAGCTCTCCCCGAGCGACGTGCGCGGCCAGATCACCGACCGACACCGCCTTTTGACGGGTCAGTCCGAGCGCGCGAAGCCCCGTCGATCCCTGTCGCAATACCGCTTCCGGCGTGACGGCTCCCAGGCCGCGCTCCAGGCGCGCGAAGAGCGTCCGTGCCGATGCCAGCGAGACCTGCTGCTCCAGGATGATCTTCACGAGGGTGGCGAAGCCTCCTCGCCGGCCCCAGAGGGGGGGCTCGCCGTGCGCGCGCACCAGGGCGCCGAGCTCCGGGTCGCGCTCGGCCAGCGCTCGCACGGCAAGCGAGAGGTCGGCGCGACCGAGGCGCTGGGGAGGCGCGTTCATTCTCGCCTGGTCTGAGTGGTCAGCAATGCCGTGCATTCGAGCTCCAGCCGTGCGCCGAGTGCGAGCCCGGTAGTGCCGAAGGCACTCCGCGCAGGTTTGTGGGCTCGGAAGTACGTCTCATACACCTGGTTCATCGCGGCCCATTCCCCGATGTCCGCCAGCATCACTGTGCACTTGACCACCTGGTCGAGCGCGGCGC
>JBOHSC010000185.1:0-1663 GCA_050733115.1 Gemmatimonadales bacterium | reverse complement strand
ATCGAGCTTGGAGTGAGGGCGTCGCGAGAAGGAAAGGTGCGCAAGGAA
This sequence comes from Gemmatimonadales bacterium, assembly GCA_050733115.1. Classification (GTDB taxonomy): domain Bacteria; phylum Gemmatimonadota; class Gemmatimonadetes; order Gemmatimonadales; family GWC2-71-9; genus CAVVWJ01. The sequence continues at coordinate 1,615 of JBOHSC010000185.1, read as the reverse complement.
TTCTGGCTCGACCCCGCATTGTTGCGCGAGGCCCAGCGCTTCCTGGGTGCATCCAACGAGCGCGAGGCCGTGGAGATGGCGCTCGACCTGGTCGCCTTCAGAAGGGAGCTTGGGCGGGGGGCCCGTGCACTTCGCAAGCTGACCCTCTCCCGCATCGACTGATCCGGTATTGCCGCGTCGCAAGCTGGTTCTCGACAGCAATTGCTTCATCGAGGCGTCCAGGGGCGATGCGGCAAACGCCGCATACGAGGTGTTCACAGCGCAGGCCGCGCCTCGGCTGTACCTGAGCTCAGTCGTTGCAGCCGAGTTGCGCGCCGGCGCGATCAACTCCGCCGACTGGCGGTCTCTCGAAGGTGACGTATTCGGCCCTTACCTCAAGCGTGGCCGGGTCGTGACGCCGTCGTCTCGCGCGTGGGATGCGCTCGGGTCGACACTCGGAACTCTGGTTTCTAAAGATGGACTGCAATTGAAGACCACTCCCCGCAGCTTCATCTTCGACATCCTCATCGCTTACTCATGTCGTGAGATTGGGGCAATACTGGTCTCGGCGAATTTGCGAGACCTGTCCCGCATCGCACGGGTTTTCTCCTTCGATTACGTCGCGCCATTTCCCGACCCGGCCATGGTCTGACTTATCGCGCGCTGCTGGTGAGCGCCCGCGTGACGCCACGCGACAGCGCCCGCGCGCCATAGCGGGTGGTGATGCGGTCGAGGGCGTGCTGGAGCTGCTTGTCGCCGCTCCGCTCGGAATGGCACGCGACCTCCCACAGATCCATCTGCGACTCCCTCATCTCCAGATGATCCAGCGTGAGCGCCACCGTGCGCACGGCGAGGCGGCGGCTGTTGGCCCGGGTGAAGCCGCGGCGGGCGCCGTCCCACAGCTCGGCGTCGAGCGCGGCGGCGTTGAGCGTCACGGTGCGGGCGACGGCGGTGTAGTCGTTGTAGGTGGCCTCGACCCGGAGCCGCCGCGCCACCAGGCCGCTCTGGCGGAGCCGGCGGCCCAGCCGCTCGCCGAGCACCCGCAGCAGCGGATACAGCACGCCGAGGTCGTTGGTGTCGGTGGCGAGGGTGTGGGCGACGTGGAACTCGGCGCGGCGCTCGGGTGGCAGCACGGGGCTCGGGTCGATGCCGCGGGCCCGCGCACGCAGCGTGCGTCCCGCGCTGCCGAAGACGGCGCAGAGGGCGCTCTCGGCGATGGCCGCCACCTCGCCGATGAGCTCGAGCTGATAGTCGTCGAGCCGGCTCCGGACCTGGGGGTTGAGGTCGGGCAGGACGTCGAGCGGGTGAGGCGCGAGGAAGCCGGCCTCCGATCCTCCCGGCACCTCGAGCAGTGGCTCGGGTTTGACCACGGTGGTGGCGGCCCTGCTCACCAGCTTGTTGCCGGCGATGCCGACGGACACCGGCAGCCGGAGCCGCTCCCGCACCTCGCGCTGCACCCGCGCCGCGACGTCCACGGCCGGACCGAAGAGCCGCCCGGTGCCGGTGAGGTCGAGAAAGGCGTGGCCGTAGCCCTTCGGCTCGATCACCGGCGCAAAGCGGCGGAGGATCTCGTCGAGGGCGCGCGAGGCGTGGGCGTAGAGCCGGGGGTTCGGGGGGCGGAGGATGAGATCGGGAC
>JBOHSC010000184.1:0-15034 GCA_050733115.1 Gemmatimonadales bacterium | reverse complement strand
GAGGGGGGGACGGGTACGCGGGCGCAGCTCGTCAACTACTCGCTGCTGGGAAAGACCGGGACGGCACTCCGCTTCGAAGATGGCCGTTACGTGAGGGGCGAGTACACGGCATCGTTCGCGGCCCTCTTTCCCGCCGACCATCCGCAATTGGTGGTAATCGTGAAGATCGACAATCCGAAGGGGAGCTACTACGGAGGGCTTACCGCGGCGCCGGTCACGCGAACGATGCTGCAGCAGGCGCTGGCCTCGCGCAGGGTGGCGATCGATCGCGGGCGGCTCGCCGCCCGCGACTCGGTGGTGGACGAGGAGCCGAAGATCGACGCGGCACCCGTGGGGAAGCCGGCGGTGGTGATCCCCTGGCCCTCCCGTCCGGAGGAGCCGAGCACGAGCCCGCTGCCGGTGCCGAGCGTGGCCGGCCGGACCGTTCGCGAGGCCGCGCTCGCGCTGCACCGGCGTGGGTTCCGCGTCAATCTACAGGGCGTCGGACGGGTGGTGAGGACCGAGCCGCCCGAGGGAGAAAATGCCAGGCCGGGAACGTCGGTGCTGGTGATCACCGAATGACGGCGGCGCTCGGGGGCCTCCTCGATGCGCTCCGACGCGAAGACCTCCTCGTCTCCGCGCCCGAGAATCTCCCTCCGCTCTCCGGGGTCGGCGTGGACAGCCGAGCCGTGCAGCCGGGCACGCTCTACGTGGCCGTGCGCGGCTCCCAGGCCGACGGCCACCGCTTCATTCCCGACGCGGTGCGCCGCGGGGCGGCTGCCGTGGTCGTCGAGCAGTCGGGGTCTGCCGGTGTGCCCGAGATCGTCGTTCGCGACGGGCGGCGGGCGGCGCTCGCCCTCGGGGCGGCGTGGTACGATTATCCCGCGCGGCACCTCATACTCCTCGGCGTTACCGGCACGAACGGAAAGACCACCACCGCCGGTCTCCTCAGGCATCTCTTCAACCAGGCCGGCACCGCCGCCAGCATCGGCACGCTCGGTGCGTTCGACGGCGACGGGCAGCCGATCGACTCCGCCGCTGGAACGCTCACGACGCCTGGACCGGTCGATCTGCAGGCCACCCTCGCCGAGCTGTTGAAGCGGGGCACGACCCACGTGGCCATGGAGGCGTCGTCCCACAGCCTCGATCAGGGACGCCTCGACGGGCTGACGTTCGCGGCCGGCATCTTCACGAATCTCACCCGCGACCATCTCGACTATCACGGCACCATGGAGTCCTATCTCGCCGCAAAGCTCAGACTCAGCGCCCAGCTGGCCTCGAGCGGCCTCGAGGTGGTGAATCTCGACGACGACGCGTGGCTGGCGCTCCCGCGGCGGTCGCCGAGGATCACCTTCGGACTCCACCCCGCGGCCGACGTCCGCGCGTCGGGCGTCATCCTGGATGCCGCCGGCAGCCGGTTCGAGCTGTCCGGCCGATTCGGTATCGCCGAGGCGTCGTTGCCCCTCCTCGGCGACTTCAACGTGGCCAACGCGCTGGCCGCCGCGGCATGTGCGCTGGGAATGGGCCGTCCGCTCGGCGAGGTGGTCGCCCGCCTCGGCGCGGTGCCGCAGGTGCCCGGCCGGATGGAGAAGATCTCCGAGGTGCCGTGCGTGGTGCTTCGCGATTACGCCCACACGCCCGACGCCCTCGAACGCGCTCTGGCCACGCTCAGGCCACTCACGCGCGGACGCCTCATCGTCGTCTTCGGATGCGGCGGCGACCGCGACCGCGGCAAGCGGCCGATCATGGGGCGCATCGCCGCCGAAGGCGCCGATCTGGCAGTGGTGACATCCGACAATCCGCGCACCGAAGATCCGGGGGCCATCATCGACGACGTGGAGCAGGGAATGGGTGTGGTGCCGCACCGGCGGGTCGTGGATCGACTCGCGGCCATCCATGCGGCACTCCAGGAGGCTCGCCCCGGCGACACACTGATCCTGGCGGGGAAGGGGCACGAGACGTACCAGGTGGTCGGTACCGAAAAGGTGCCGTTCGACGAGCGGGAGATCGTGGCCGCGGCCACGAAAGGCGCTCGGTGAGGTGGGCTGGTGAGGAGGTTCGTGCCGCGCTCGGTCTCCCCCATGTGCCTGGAACCGACGCGCTCACGTTCAGCGGTGTCACCACCGACAGCCGTGCGGTGCCTCCCGGCTCCCTCTTCGTGGCCCTCCACGGCGAGCGGTTCGACGGGCACGACTACCTCCCGGCCGTGGCAACGGCCGGCGCCAACGGCGCCGTGGTGCGGCGGGGCACTCCTGCCGTTTCCGGCCTCCTGTTTTTCGAGGTGCCCGACACCCTGCTGGCTCTCGGGCAACTGGCCGGTGCGCGCCGGAGGCGCATCACCGGACCCGTCGTCGCCATCACCGGGACGAACGGAAAGACGAGCACGAAGGAAATGCTCGCCGCCGCGCTCCGAACGCGGTTCGTCGTGCACGCCACCCGCGCCAACCTCAACAACCTGATCGGTGTGCCGCTCACCATCCTCGAGGCGCCCGCCGATACCGAGGCGCTGGTGGTCGAGGCAGGCGCCAACATGCCGGGGGAAATCGCCCGCGCGCGGGAGATCATCGGGCCGGGCATCGCGATCGTGACGAACGCGGTGGCCGGACACCTCGAGGGGTTCGGCTCACTCGCAGGGGTCATCGAGGAGAAGCTGTCGCTCACCGAGGGCGTGGACCTCGCGATCGTCGGTCCCGAACCCGCGGAGCTGGCTGTCGGGGCGCGGCGGCGCGCGAGGCAGGTGCTCACGGCCGGCCTCATGGGCGCCGACCTCGTTCCCGACAGCGCCGTGCTCGGCCCAGGCGCCCGGCCGGTGGTGACCATCCACGGGCGCACGTTCACGCTCTCGGCCAGAGGGCTGCACCAGGCGGACAACGCGATTCGGGTCTGGGCGGTGGTCGAGGCGCTCGGGATCGACCCGGGTGCCGCGGCCCACGCGCTCGAGTATTTCACCATCCCGGGTGGGCGGGGGGAGCTCATGCAAGTGGGCGGCCTCACGATCCTCAACGACTGCTATAACGCCAACCCGCAGTCGTTCCGCTCGGCGATCGATACCGCTCGCGCGCTCCGCGGGGAGCGGCGCCTCGTCTTTCTCGCGGGGACGATGCGGGAGCTGGGCCCCGAGTCGGCGCTACTGCACACCGAGGTGGCCCGCGCGCTGGTCGAGCTGGAGCCCGATCTCCTCGGCGCCGTCGGAGACTTCGTGCCCGCTCTCGAGCCCTATTCGAGGCGGCTGGGCGAGCGCCTCGTCACCGCGGCCGATCCGATCGCACTGGGAGAGCGGTTGGCGGGCAGGCTGGTGGGTGACGAAGTCGTGGTGCTCAAGGCATCCCGCGGGGTGGCGCTCGAACGCATACTTCCGGCGCTCATGTCAGTTGGGCGCTAGTAACTAGCTACATTTCAGAGTGTTATTGTGGCGCCAGTTCTGGTACGATCCGCCCGGCTGAGCGCTGACGGACGAGGGGCTCGGGTTGCTCCGCCGGCTCGCCGCGGCCGACGAGCCGGTCATGTTCCAGGCGGAGGGCCGCTCCGCGCCCGCGGAACACGCCTTTGACCACCAGGTCGATGCTCTGCGGGATCTGCGGAAGGCGGGATGGGTCGTGCTCGAGACGTGGAGGGCAGAGAAGGGGCAGCGGGGACACTCACCACGATGGTATGTCGCCGCTCAGGCGGTCTTGACTCAATCCGGGAGGGAATCGGTGGAGTTGATGGGTGCGTAACGTTGCGTGCCAACCTCTATCGCGCCGCGAGACGAAGTTGTCTTCAGGGAAGGAGCCGCCGAGCTGCTGTTTGATGCAGATATTCTCACCCTTATCTGATTCCGTCACACCCTCGTCACATCTTAGCTGCCGGCCCAATGACGCGTCCTTCTGCGTACAGAGCTTCCTCGCGTCATTAGACCTCGGTTTCCTGTCGCGTCAGCAGAGCTCAGTACTTCATGTACAAACCTGAAGGACCGAGTAGCATTTGGGTTCCAATCGGCATACTCGAGTGGGCCGTGGGAGCCGTGGCCAGGACTACCTACGTACCAGAGGATTACTTCGAGATTACCGGATCCGCTTGGACGGTCAACCCTTCAGGAACGTCTACATCCACATTCCCGACCTGGTCCAACACCATGCCTGGAGGCGGCGGCTGTCCCTCACAATGAAGGGACTAGCACTGTGCAGGTACCAGATCGTGGAGTTATATCTTGATAGCCGCTGCGATGAACTACGTTCAACCCCTGGCAAGTGAGGGTCATTTGTTGCGAGTCGCAACTCTCACGATAGTGGTGTATGTGCTTACGGCGAACCGGATTGTCGCACAAACGCCGGACACGGGCGCTGTAGCGCAACCTCGGCGCACGAACGATCCTGTGCAACAAGCGGCCATCGAACAGGCGATCGGCAAGAGTCCATCAGTCTTGCTCAGGCTGGATTCTGGTGGTGTAAAGCGCCGTCTGCCGAAGCTTGGCAAGGACCACTATGAGAAGCTTGCCAATCGGAAGCAGCCCACGCCGCAGGAGAAGGCGAGGAGTGACTCCACCTTTGCCGAAATCAAGAAGTGGGTTAACGCCCCCGCGACGGAGCGGAAGGATACCACCTCTCATTGAACACTGGAGTTCACCCGGTTCGGTGGACTGGAGTTGACCCGGTTTCGTGGACACCTCACCCTTAGGGGGAAAGGAGTCCCGATGCCGAAGCCACGGAAGTCGTACCCTCCTGAGTTTCGCCGCCAGATGATCGAGTTGGTCCGGGCCGGGGAAAGCCCGGAAGCCCTGGCCAAAGAGTTCGAGCCCTCGGCCCAGAGTATTCGGATGTGGGTGAAGCAGGCCGAGCGCGATGCCGGCCAGCGCACCGACGGCTTGACCACGCCCGAGCGCGAGGAGCTCACCCGGCTGCGCCGGGAGCTGCGCCAGGTCAAGCTCGAGCGGGAGATCCTGTCAAAAGCCACGGCCTGGTTCGCACGGGAGACCGGCACGATCCCCAACGGATCTACGGGTTCGTGAGGGACCACCAGGCCGTCTATCCGGTCGCGACGATGTGTCGCGTCCTCCGGGTCTCTCCGAGCGGCTTCTACGCGTGGCGGCAGCGGGGCCCATCGGCCCGCGCCCAGCAGGATGCCGCCTTGCAGGAGCCGATTCGACAGTTTCACGTCCGCTCCGATGGCACCTACGGGGCGCCCCGCATCTGGAAGGACCTGCGGGAGGAAGCGGGCCAGCGCGTAGGCCAGAAGCGCGTCGCCCGGCTCATGCGGGCCGCGGGGCTCGTGGGCGTGAGCCGCCGCCGCGGGGTGCGCACCACCCGGCGCGGGGCCGTCGAAGCGCCGGCGGCCGATCTGGTGCAGCGGGACTTCACCGCGACGGCCCTCGATCAGCTCTGGGTGGCCGATATCACCTACGTGCCCACCTGGGCCGGCTTCCTCTATCTCGCCATGGTGCTAGACGGCTACAGCCGGCGCATCGTGGGCTGGGCGATGGCCCCGCATCTCAAGACCGACCTGGTGCTCGCGGCGCTCAACATGGCGATCACCCAGCGCCGCCCGCGCGCGGTGATTCATCATTCGGATCGCGGCTGCCAGTATACGGCCCTCGCCTTTGGGCAGCGCTGCCAGCAACTGGGGGTGCGCCCGTCGCGGGGCGCGGTCGGCAGTGCCTATGACAACGCGATGGCGGAGAGCTTCTTCGCAACGCTGGAGTGTGAGCGGCTCGATCGGCGGACCTACCGGACGCACACGGAGGCCCGGCTCGATCTGTTTCACTCCATCGAGGGGTGGTACAATCCCCACCGGCGGCACTCCGCCCTCGGCCCGCTGTCCCCGATCACCTACGAACGACTGATGACAGATGCGGCTTGAAACCCAAGCTGCCAACTGTCCACCGAACCGGGTGAACTCCAACTCGGCGCGCTTGCACGAGCGACGGGACACTACCCCGTCGCTCGTTTGCTTTACGGCTTCCTGCCAATATCGTACACAATATTTGGAGAGGGTGGCCTCTCTCGTCGCGCGGCTCGACAACTACTGTGTCAAATTGTGTGCGAACTCCATTCGCACATCCTGCCCATTTTGACTGGTCCGCGTGTGCATCCTGCACAGCTCACCCCCGCATCCTCCTCTGAAGCCGCCGGAATGTTTGACAAGGCGTAGCCACACGGCCTAGGCATCGACAAGCCCGACGTCTGCCTGGTCGTCCACTGGACCCTCCCGCCATGCCGAAGGTGTAGTTATCAGGAGCCGGCCCGGCCGCGCGGCACGGTGAACTGGCCAGCGATAATCCTCCGGCGCAAGAGGCGGGACGACATTTCTTCCCACCCCATTCTGAAATTTTTCAGGATAGCCTGTTCGCCGGTATTCTCCGCAGCGACGGGTCGCGCCCTCGCCACCCGGCCTTTTCCACGGGCCGGGGCCATGCCATTTGAGGGGGGGATTCGGCGAGCGGGCGAGCGGATTGTGAAGGTCTGTGAAGGTGTTGGAGCGTCGAGGCTACTGGTGTAGACTACCCCGCCATCCCATTTTCCCTCTAAGGAGGTGTCCTCGGATATCCCGAGACGTCTCCTTTTTCCGCCCGGAACGAACGTATACTTCCGGCGCTCACGGCACAGGCGAACCTCGAGGCAGGTAACGCTCCTCTCCGAACACGCTGAGGTTCGATGTTCTATCACCTGCTCGCGCCCCTCGGCAAGACGTACATCATCTTCAATCTCTTCAACTACATCAGTTTTCGGGCCGCGGGCGCCACGGTAACGGCCCTCCTGCTCGCTTTCGTGGTGGGGCCGCCGGTGATCGCCCGGTTGCGGGCGCGGAAGGTAGGGCAGGTCATCCGCGCCGACGGGCCCTCGACTCACCAGAGCAAGCGGGGCACGCCCACGATGGGCGGGCTCATCATCATTCTCGCCACCGTGGTGCCTACGCTGCTGTGGGCGCCGCTCACCAATCGCTTCGTCGTGGTCGCGATGCTCTCGACGCTGTGGATGGGGTGCATCGGCTTCCTCGACGACTACCTCAAGATCGTCCAGGGCAAGTCGCGCGGGCTGGTGGCCCGGTGGAAGCTCGCGGGCCAGGTGAGTTTCGGTTTGCTCCTCGGTCTCTTCCTCACGTTTTTTCCCGTGGTCCCGACCGATACCATCCCGGCAACGGCCACCACCCTCCCGTTCTTCAAGTACCTGGTGGTGAACTTCGCTCCGTGGCTCTATGTGGCGTTCGTGACGCTGGTCATCACCGGCACCAGCAATGCGGTCAATCTCACCGACGGCCTCGACGGGCTGGCTGCCGGTCTCGCGGGGATCGCCGCCGCGGCGTTCGCCACCTTCGCCTATCTCTTCGGGCGGGTCGACGTGACGGGGTATCTCAACCTCTTCTATCTCCCGGGCGCCGGCGAGCTGACCGTGTTCTGCGCGGCGCTCATGGGTGCCACGATCGGATTCCTCTGGTTCAATGCGCATCCCGCGCAGGTCTTCATGGGAGACACCGGCAGCCTCTCCATCGGCGGCGCGCTCGGCACGGTGGCGATTCTGCTCAAGGCCGAGTTCCTGCTGTTGCTGATCGGCGGAGTGTTCGCCACCGAGGCGATCTCGGTGCTGCTCCAGACCGGGACCTACAAGTGGTACAAGCGGACTCGTGGCCGCGAGTATGCCGACGCCCACCGCGTCTTCCGAATGGCGCCGCTGCACCATCACTTCGAGAAGCTGGGCTGGGCCGAGACCACCGTGGTCACCCGGTTTTACATCCTCGGTCTCTTCTGCGCACTCATCGCGCTCTCGACTCTGAAGGTCCGCTGACGGTGGCAGCCGTGGAGCTGTTCGAGGAATGGCGCCGGAGCGGACGGGAGACCGCGGTGGTGGGGCTGGGGAAGAGCGGCGTGGCCGCCACGCTCCTGCTCCGGAGCCGGGGCCTCCCGGTCTATGCCTCCGATACCGGAACCGGGCCCCAATTCGACGGCTGGAGCGCCGCACTCCGCGCCGCGGGCGCGGAGGTGAATCTCGGGGGGCACGACCTGGAGCGCATCGCTCGCGCCGCCGCGGTCGTGGTGGCTCCCGGTGTCCCGCCGGAGGCTCCGCCTCTCAATGCGGCACGGGAAGCGGGTCTCGGCATCTACGCCGAGGTGGACATCGGTTTTCTGGCGCTCGACGGAACCCGCTGCATCGGGATTACCGGCACCAACGGGAAGACGACAACCACTTCACTCATCGCGCACCTGCTCGTCGCCGGAGGGATACCCGCCGAAACAGCGGGGAACATCGGCCGCCCGCTCTGCGATGTGGCGCTCGCCGCTGCCCCGCCCAACTGGCTGGCGCTGGAGCTCTCGTCGTTCCAGTTGCACGATGCGCCGCATCTGAGGCCGGCCATCGGTGTGCTCACCAACCTCGCCCCCAACCACCTCGACCGCTATCACTCGCTCGAGGAGTACTACGGTGACAAGCGAGAGCTCTTCCGGAATGCCGGCCCCGAGTCGGTCTGGGTCAGCAATGCCGATGACCGCGCGGTAGCGGCAATGGTCGAGCCGGTGGCCGGCACGCACCTCCGATTCTCCATCGAGCGCCAGGCCGACGGGTGGTTCGACAGGGCCGGCGGCCGCCTGATGCTCCGCGGGGAGGTGCTGCTCTCGCGCGGCGACCTGCCTCTCCTGGGCGATCATAACGTGGCGAACGCTCTGGCGGCGGCGCTCGCGGCCCGGCGCGCGGGGGCCGCGACGGACCGGATCGCGGCCGGGCTCCGAACTTTCCGCGCGATCCCCCACCGGGTCGAGCCGGTGCGCGAGGTGGACGGCGTGCTCTGGATCAACGACTCCAAGTCCACCAACATCACCTCCACCGAGGTCGCGATCGCTTCGCTCGACCGGCCATTCGTGCTGCTCCTCGGGGGCCGTCACAAGGGTGAGCCCTACGCCCGGCTGGCCGGTCTGCTGCACGGCCGCTGCCGGGCGGTGGTGGCGTACGGCGAGGCGGGGCCGATCGTGCTGCAGGATCTGGGGAGCGCCGTGCCCGTCGTTCCCGCCGGTGACTTCGACGACGTCCTGGCGACGGCGAGGCGCCTCGCCCAGCGGGGCGACGCGGTGCTCCTGTCGCCCGCCTGCTCGAGCTACGACATGTTCCGAAACTACGAGGAGCGCGGCGAACGGTTCCGGGCCGCCGTGGAGGCAATGCGATGACCGAAGGCAGGTCGATCCGTCATCCCGGCGAGCTCCGGTGGGAGACGAGGCTTCTGGGCATGGTGACGGCGGTACTCGTGGTGTTCGGCATCGCGGCCACGTATGGCGCCGCCAGCCTGGTCACGGTGAATGGACAGAACGTGGGCATCGGCTTTGCCGGGCGCCAGCTCAGCGGGGCGATCCTCGGCGGCATACTCCTGCTCATCGCCTCGCGCCAGGACTACTACCGCTGGCGCCATCTCGCCTGGCCGCTGATGCTTGCCACCATCGGCTTCCTCCTGATCCCGCTGCTCCCGTTCACCAAGTCGATCGCACCGCTCGTCAACGGCGCGCGGCGCTGGGTCGACCTCGGGCCGATCAACTTCCAGCCGTCGGAACTGGCGCGCCTGGCAGTGGTGATCTGGTGCGCGATGCTGGCTTCGAAGAAGGGGAAGCAGATGCGGGAGTTCAAGCGGGGGGTACTGCCGTTCATTCTCGTACTCGGTCTGGTATCGTTGCTCATCTTTCTCGAGCCGAATCTGTCGATGGCGACGCTGGTGGCCCTTCTCGGCGGCCTCGTGCTGTTCACCTCGGGAGCGAAGATCGGCCACTTTTTCCTGCTGGTCGGGGTAGGGGGGATCCTCGTCTTTCATCAGATTCGCGATGTGCAGTACCGGCTCGCCCGGCTGGTGACCTTCCTCAACCCGGGCGACGCCATCACCGAGGCCGGGTTCCAGATTCACCAGTCGCTCGTGGGCATCGGCTCGGGCGGTATCCTCGGCACCGGCTTCGGCGAGGGGCAGCAGAAGCTCGGCTATCTCCCATATGCGTACTCCGATTTCCTCTTCAGCACGATCGGCGAAGAGTGGGGATTCATCGGTGTGCTGGTGGTCGTCTCGCTCTTCGCCCTCTTCTGCTGGCTCGGATTCCGCATTGCGCGCACCGCGGCCGACCCGTTCGGCCAATACCTGGCCGTCGGGCTCACCGCCACAATCGGGCTCACCGCGTTCATGCACATGGCGGTCTCGCTCGGCCTGATACCCACCACGGGGCTGACGCTGCCGTTCATGTCCTACGGCCGGTCGAGCCAGGTAATTTCGCTGCTCGGCACCGGGATACTCATCAACATCGGGCGCCTCCGCGGGCGCCCGGCGCCGCAGAAGCGGCAGTCGCCCGAGAGGGGAAAGTGAGATCCCTCGCTCGGCTGGGGACGACAACGACGCCGACGGACCGGACGTGAAGCGGATCCTCATCGCCGGAGGCGGCACCGGCGGCCATCTCATGCCCGCGCTTGCAATCGCCGGCGCGCTCAGAGATCGTTCGCCACGCATCGAGCCGGTGCTGGTCGGCGCCATACGCGGTGTGGAAGCGCGGATCCTGCCGACCCGCGACTTTCGTTACCATCTGCTCCCCTCGGAGCCCATCTATCGCCGCGCCTGGTGGCGCAACTTCCGCTGGCCGCTCCTGGCCGGCCGGCTCCTGCGGCAGCTCGACGAGCTGTTCGAAAGGGAGGAGCCGTCGGCGGTCATCGGCACCGGCGGCTATGCGTCGGGCCCGGTGGTGTGGTGGGCGGCTCGGAATGGCATCCCCACCGCCATTCAGGAGCAGAACGCCTATCCAGGCGTCGTGACCCGATGGCTGAGCCGGCGGGTTCGCCATATCTATCTCGGCCTTCCCGAGATCCGCAGGATGATCCGGGTAGGGCCGGACACCGAGGTCTTCGACACCGGCAACCCGATCGTCCCGCCGACGCCTGAGCGCCGGGCCGGTGCCCTGGAGCTGTTCGGCCTCGAAGGGGTACGGCCGGTGGTGCTCGTCACCGGCGGCAGCCAGGGGGCGCTCGCGATCAACCGCGCCGTGGCAGGGTGGCTCGAGCGCGGAGGTCCGGGTGACGCCGCGCTGCTATGGGTTACCGGCCGAGGCACCTACGGCGAATTCGCCCGCTTTCACCGGCCGCCAAGCGTACGGGTCGTGGACTTCCTCGACCCGATGGCCGACGGCTATGCCGTCGCCGACCTGGCCGTATCAAGGGCAGGGATGCTCACCGTCTCGGAACTATGCGCCTGGGGCCTCCCGAGCATCCTGGTTCCGCTCCCGTCGGCGGCGGCCAACCACCAGATCCATAACGCGCGTGTCCTGGCCGAATCGGGCGCCGCCCTGCTCTTGCCGCAGAGCGAGCTCACCGCTGACACCCTCGCAGGCATGGTGCGCCGAGTCCTCACCGACCGGTCGTTGCGAGAGGCGATGGCCCGGCGGGCGCGCGAGCGTGGCCGCCCCCGCGCGGCGGAGGAGATCGTGTCGAATTTATTGACGCTGATTCGCTGAGTGGCGCACTTTGAGTTGCCTCCTGGTCTACTTACATTTGCTCATCCACCATGGACCTGTTCTCTCCCGCCGATAGGCGTCCTGTTCACTTCGTTGGAATCGGCGGAGCGGGAATGAGCGCACTCGCGCTCATCGCCAGCCGCAGGGGTGTGGCCGTCAGCGGCTGTGATACCGATCCAACCGGCGCCGCCGATCTCGCGGCGAGAGCCGTTCCGCTTTTCAAAGGTCACGATCCCGCACATCTCGACGGCGTGCGGGCAGTTGTGGTTACGGCCGCCGTTCCGTCCGATCATCCGGAGCTGGTTCGCGCCCGGGAGCTGGGTTTGCCGGTAATCCCCCGCAAGGAGGCGCTGGCGGGCCTCATCGGCGGGGCCCGCTCGGTGGCGGTGTCGGGCACGCACGGGAAAACCACGACGACCGTGATGACTACCGAGGCACTCACCGCTGCGGGCCTCGATCCCACCGGAATCGCCGGGGGACGGGTAAGCAAGTGGGGAGGGAACGCCCGGCTGGCTGGAGACTCGCTCTTCGTGGTGGAGGCCGACGAGTTCGACAAGGCCTTTCTCACGCTGTATCCGACCGTCGCGATCGTGAATAACGTCGAGCCCGATCACCTGGAGTGCTACGGAACGGTCGACGACCTGGAAAACGCGTTCGTCGAGTTCGCCGGCCGCGCCTCGACCGCCATCGTGAGCGCCGACGATCCGGGGGCACGCCGTGTGGGGCAGCGTCTCCGGTCCGGCGTGCTCCGGTTCGGCTTTGCCGCCGACGCGGAAATCGCGGTGTCCAAGGTGGTGCAGCGAAGCGATGTCACCGAGGCCCTCGTCTCCTGGAAAAACGGTCCCACGCTCCCTCTCAGGCTCAGCGTGCCGGGCATCCATAATCTCCGGAACGCGGTAGCCGCACTTGCGGCCGTCGAGGTGATGGGCGGCAACCTCGCCAACGCGGCGGCGGCGCTCGAGGGCTTTCACGGGGTGGGTCGCCGGTTCGAGCGGCTGGGGGAGCATGGCGGAGTGGCCGTGGTTGACGATTACGCGCACCACCCCTCGGAGCTGGTGGCCACTCTTTCCGCGGCGCGCCAGGCCTTCCCCGGGCGGCGCATCGTCGCAGTATTTCAGCCGCACCTGTACTCACGGACGGCGCAGCATGGCGAAGCGATGGGCCGGGCGCTGGCCGCCGCCGACCTGGTGATCGTCACCGAGGTCTACCCGGCGCGGGAGCAGCCGATTCCGGGGGTGAGCGGTCGGCAGGTGGCAGATGCCGCTGGCGTGGCCGGTGCCAAGGCGAGCTTCGAGCCCATCCGGGCCGAGGTGGGCCGGCACGTCTTCGAAGCGCTCCGGCCCGGAGATGTCGTACTCATCCTGGGCGCCGGTGACATCACGCGTGTTGGGACCGAGCTCGTGCAATGGCTGGACGCCGCCTGACCCGCCGGTGGGTGGCCCTCTTCGCGCTCGGCGGGGTACTCCTCGCCATGCTTGTCGGGCCGCGAGTGCTACAAGAGCTGAGCTTCTTTCGCGTAAGGCGGGTGGAGATTGCCGGATTGCAGTATCTTGCTCCGGCGAAGATCATGAGCGCACTCAAGCTCTCCACTGATGCAAGCGTCTTCGACGATCCCGCCCCGCTGGTGCGCCGTGCGCTGTCGGTTCCAGGCATCAAGTCGGTGACGGTGCAGCGGAGGATGCCGGGCACCCTGGAAATCGCGGTGGAGGAGGCGGTGCCGGTGGCCATCGCTCCCGGGAAGGGAGGGCTCTCGCTCCTCGATGCAGCGGGCAAGGTGCTTCCCTTCGACCCGGTGACGTCGGCGCCCGATCTGCCCCTGGCCGTGAATGGCGATGGCGTGGTGGCGGCGGTGCTCGCGCGGGTGCGCGACTTCGCCCCCGATCTCTTCGCCAGGGTCAGCGAGGGGTGGCGGGTCGGGCCCGACGTAGTACTCGAGGTCGAGGGTCGGCGGCTCTGGTTCGGCGCGCAGGTTTCCTCGGAGGACATTCGAGCGGTGATGGCGGTGGAGCAGACTCTCGCCCGTCAGGGGCGTCAATTTCAGGAACTCGACGGCCGGTACGCCGGCCAGGTGATCGTCCGCGGATGGCGCGGGTGAGTGCTCCCCCACAGCGGCTCGTCGCCGCCCTCGACCTCGGCTCCACCAAGGTCGTGGCGCTGATCGCCGAGGTGACGGGCGACGCGCGGGAGACCGGCGCCAAGATTCTGGGTGTCGGCGTGGAGCGCAGTAACGGCATCCGCCGGGGCGTAGTGCGCGACATCGAAGAGACCACCCGGGCCATCGACCGCGCCATGAAGAGCGCCCAGCGAATGGCGGGGGTGGAGGTGGGCTCCGCCTACTGCGGCATCGCCGGCGAGCACACCGCCGGGCGCAGCTCTCATGGAATGGTGTCGGTCACCGGTGACGAGATCCGGACCAGCGACGTCGCCCGGGTCAACGACATGGCGAGCAACATCAGCTTCGGGCGCGACCACGAGCTGCTCCATGCCATCCCGCAGGACTACCTGATCGATCAGCAGGGCGGCATCAGCGAGCCGATCGGAATGACGGGGTCGAGACTTGAAGCCGAGGTGTATCTCGTTACCGTTCTCTCGAGCGTTCTCCAGAATCTCAGGAAGTGCGTCGAGCGGGCGGGCTACCACGTTGCCGAGTTCGTGCTGGAGCCGCTCGCCGCGTCGCTGGGCGTGCTCACGCCCGACGAGATCGAGCTGGGTTGCGCCATCATCGAGCTGGGTGGGGGCTCCACCAACGTCTCGATCTTCCACAACGGAAAAATCCGGCACACCGGGTCGCTGCTCTGCGCCGGCGGCCATGTTACCGCCGACATCGTTCACGGCCTGCAGGTTACGCAGCTCGACGCCGAACGGCTGAAGGAACGCTATGGCGCCGGCTTCGAGCCGCTGGTGCCGGAGAGCGATACCTTCGATCTTCCGAGCACGCCGGGCCAGGGCGCCAGAAACGCGCAGCGCCAGGTCCTCGCGCATATCATGCACATGCGGCTGCAGGAAGTCCTGGAATACGCGCTCGACGAGATCACCCGGGCCGCCTATTACCAGCGCCTCCCCGCGGGGGTCATCCTCACCGGCGGCGGAGCGCTGACGCCGGGCATCGTCGAGCTGGCGCGCGAGGTGTTCGCGATGCCCGCCCGGTGCGGAATCCCGGGGCAGCGGCTGCGAGGACTGGCCGACAGCGTGGAGTCTCCCAGGATGGCAGTGCCGGCCGGGCTGGTGCTCTACGGCGCCCGCCAGGTCGCGACGAGCGGCGGATTCGGCACAGGCGCGCGAAAGTCGCCGGCCGTCGAAAAGGTGCTCGCTCCGGTGAAACGGTGGCTTCAGGACTTCTTCTGAGCTAGGCCGAGGAAACAGACCATGATTTTCGAGCTGGAAGAGAGCATCGTACAGACCGCCAGGATGAAGGTGGTCGGCGTCGGCGGCGGCGGCGGGAATGCGGTCAACCGGATGATCGAAGACCAGCTCGGCGGCGTCGAGTTCATCTCGGTCAACACCGACTCGCAGGCCCTCGCGATGTCAAAGTCGGACATCAAGATCCAGATCGGCCGCAAGCTCACACGCGGTCTCGGCGCCGGGGCCCGGCCCGAGATCGGCCGACAAGCCATCGAGGAAAAC
>JBOHSC010000183.1:0-4224 GCA_050733115.1 Gemmatimonadales bacterium | reverse complement strand
TCTTCCTCGACGAGCTGACCGAGATGTCGATGCCGCTGCAGGCCAAGCTACTGCGCGTCATCCAGGACGGCGTGGTGCGCCGGGTCGGCAGCGAGCAGCAGGATGCGGTGGTCGACGTCCGCTTCATCTCGGCCACGAACCGCGAGCCGCAGGAAGCAGTGGATACCGGTGCTCTCCGCGGCGACCTTTTCTATCGTCTCCGCGTGGTTCCGATCAAGCTCCCCCCGCTCCGCAAGCGCCTGGAGGACATCCCTCTCCTCGCCAACCATTTCCTCACGGTGTACTGGCAGCGCCACCGCCAGATGGGCGACCGGGTCCCCCGCCTCAGCGACGCGAGCATTGCCTTCTTGCGCTCGCGACCCTGGAGAGGCAACGTTCGGGAGCTTCAGAACGTCATCGAGCACGTCGCCGTGCTCGCCGAGGCCGACCAGGTCATCCAGCCCAACGACATTCCCGTGTACGACGACGGGGTGGAGCGTCCGGTGGAGAGCGCGGTGCCGGCGGGCGTCATGGACGAAGCCTATCACTCCGCCAAGGACAGGGTCGTGGCGCAGTTCGAAAAAGAGTATCTGACCCGGCTGGTGTCGCGGGCAGGCGGCAACATGTCGAAGGCGGCGCGGCTGGCGAGTATCGACCGCACCACGCTCTACCGCTTGATGGACAAGCACGCCTTTCACCGTGACGACAGTTCGGGGCTGCCTGAGTGAGACCGGAGAGCGCCCTCTCGGGCACCGCCAGCGGAGATCGCCGGCGCCACACGTCGGGCCCGACGCTGGTCCGGATCTGGGATCCGGATGGCCCGTCGAGCGGCAACATTGCCGCTCCGCTGTGGGATGCACTGAGAGACGCGGTCCACGACGCCCAGGCGCAGTGGGAAGGGGCGCTGGAGCACGCCTCCGGGGTCGAGGAGGCCACCACCCACCTGGCACAGCTTTCCAGCGCCATCAGAGAGAAAGCCAGCGGCCACGCCGTCGATCTGAGCCTCCTGCCCCGCAATGCCCTTTCCCGCCGCCTGCTCGGGCTGATGCGGTCCGCCTTCGTCGAACGGGTGCAGGTACTACCGCCTCCCGATCCCACCCAGCTCCTCCGTCTCCTCGGCGCCATCGAACAGGTCGGCCAGCGGCTCGAGGCCGATTGGTCGCAGCATTTCGCCGACCGGCTCTCGAGCCCTGACGGACTCGAGCTGGTCGTCGAGGTGGCGCACGATCTCCGGTCTCCGCTGACCTCGATTCTCTTTCTCGCCGAAACGCTCCAGCGGGCGCGGAGCGGCCCGGTCAACGAGATCCAGGAACGGCAGCTCGGCCTGATCTACAGCGCGGCGTTCGGGCTGAGCTCGGTGGCCAGCGACGTGATCGAGCTGGCCCGCGGCGGCGACCGGCTGGTCGATCTCGACCCGATTCCGTTTTCGGTCACCGACATTCTCGAATCGGTGCGTGACATCGTCCAGCCGATCGCGGAAGAGAAGGGACTGACCGTGCAGCTCACCACCCCCGAGGCCGACTTCCGGGTCGGTCATCCGGTGGCGCTGAGCCGGGTGCTCCTCAACCTCACCACCAACGCCCTCAAGTTCACCGCCGAGGGCTTCGTCGAGGTGATGGCCCGGCAGACCTCGGCACGTGCGGTCGAGTTCTCGGTGCGCGACACCGGCCGCGGCATTCCGCCGCAGTCCATGGCCACGCTGTACGAGCCCTTCCGGCGGCGGCAGAAGCCCGGCGAATATGCCTTCTCGGGGTCGGGGCTCGGGCTGTCGATCTGCCGGAAGCTGGTGGAAGCAATGGGCTCGACGCTCGATGTCGAGACCGAATCGGGGCAGGGCACTCGATTCTATTTCGTGCTCGATCTCCCGCTGGCGGGCCAGCCGCAGTTCGGCTGACGGCGCCCGCCGCCGGTCGGGGCCTACCCCGCGGGATGCCCGTTGTTGTAGCTTTCCCGTCATCGGAGCCGGACCTTGGTGGTCCGGCGGGTGGGAATAGACGACCACTTTGATGACATCCGGCAGCCGCATCGTGCGCGTCGCCGACGTTCCTGGGCCGGCCAAGTTCGCCGGCAGGACCGCGGGATGGGCACCGGGCGTCTGATCCTCAAGACGAGCGACACGTGAACAAGACGCTGATCCGACCGGGGCGGCATTTGAGCCAGCCCCCAGTGCACGCCCCCAACGCAGCCCTCCTGATCGACTTCGACAACGTCACCCTGGGCGTTCAGAAGGACCTCACCAAAGAGCTCAGGACCCTTCTCAACAGCGACATCATCAAGGGGAAAGTCGCGGTTCAGCGGGCCTACGCCGACTGGAGGAGGTACCCGCAGTACATCGTGCCGCTATCCGAATCCTCGATCGACCTCATCTTCGCCCCCGCCTTCGGCACCAACAAGAAGAACGCCACCGACATCCGCCTCGCCATCGACGCCATCGAGCTGGTCTTCACCCGCCCGGAGATCGGGACCTTCATCCTGCTCTCGGGCGACAGCGACTTCTCGACGATGGTCATCAAGCTGAAGGAGTACGGGAAATACGTCGTTGGGGTGGGAATCCGCGAGTCGGCCAGCGATCTCCTGATTCAGAACTGCGACGAGTACTACTCGTACAACGATCTCGCGGGGCTCACGAAGGAGGTCGATGCTCCCTCCGCCCAGCGCGATCCCTGGCAGCTCGCCGGCGAAGCGGTGGCGCAGATGGCGCGCAACGGCGACGTGATGCGCTCCGACCGGCTCAAGCAGGTCATGCAGCAGATCGACCCGAACTTCGACGAGCGCAACGCCGGCTTCAACCGGTTCAGCAAGTTCGTGGTCGAGGCGGGACAGAAGGGGATGCTCGCCGTCAGCAAGCTCGAGAATGGTCAGTACGAAGTGGCGCCGCTCGTCGGCGGGGTGGCGGCCCCTCCCGTGGCACGCGCCGAAGAGCCGGCGCGCGAGGAAGGCCCCCGGCGCGGTCGGTCTCGCCGCGGCGGTCGCGGGCGCGATCGGGAGCGCCCCGCGGAGGCCGGACGGGAGGATGGCCCACCGCGTCATCCGCCGCGCGAGGCGCGCACCGATGGCGCGCTTACGCTGGCCCGCGCCTTCCAGTTGATGTCGCAGGCCCTGGGCGAGCTGCGGCCTCCGGTTGGTCACGAACCATTGCGGCTCCGGATGGCCGCCCTGCACGGCAAGCAGGACGCGCTCCTCGACGCCCCCCGCTTCTCGCGTCTGCTCCGCCAGGCCAACGATGCCGAAGTGGCCGATGTGCGCAAGGTGGGCGACGACGAGTACGAGATCTCTCCCCATCGCACCGGAGCCATGCCGGCGGCGCCGGCTCAATCTCCTGCTGCCGCTCCCACCTCCGCTCCGGCAACCAGCGAGTCGGCGCCAGTGCGGGTCGAGGCCGCTTCCGAGCCCGCGGGCAATACCCGCGAGAATGGACAGCGCTTCGGTGTGCGCTTCCGGCGCGGTTCCCGCTCCCCCCTTCGCGCCGGCGATGTTCCCCTGGTCGGCGTGGTCGAGATCGACATCCCCGCAGGGCTGGTTCCGGAGCCCGCGGCGGCCGCCGCGCCGGCCCTCGAGACCAGCGTCGCGGAGAAAGCTGCGCGACCCCGGCGCGCACCGCGCAAGAAAGCCGCGGCTTCGGCAGCCACCGCAGAGGCTCCCGCGCCGCCCGAAGCCGCCGCTCCGCCCAAACGACCGCGTCCAAGGGCGCGGAAAAAGAAGGTGGAATGAGCGGTACCAGACGGGCAGCTACGCTGCCCGTCTCCTTTTTCCGCCGTTCCGCGGAGGTGGTCGCTCGCGACCTGCTCGGCGCGACGGTCGTCTCCCGCATCGGCGGCCGGCCGGCGTCGGGAGTGATTGTCGAGACCGAGGCCTATCTCGGATACCGCGACCCCGCCTCGCATGCCTATCTCCATCGCCGGAATCAGCGCAACGCCGCGCTCTTCGGCCCCCCCGGCTCGTGGTACGTCTACCTCTCCTACGGCATTCACTGGTGCGCCAATCTGGTCTGCGGCGTCGCGGGCGAGGGCTCGGCCGTTCTGCTCCGCGCCCTGCAGCCGACCGACGGACTCGACGCCATGCGGAGCCGCCGCGGGCCGCTGGCAGATCGCCAGCTCTGCTCGGGGCCGGGGAAGCTCTGCCAGGCGCTCGACATTTCCAGAGGGGTCGATGGCGTGGAGATGCGGGGATCGGAGCTGATCGTGGTAGCAGGAAAAGGCGCGGCGCCACCCGCTGTCGGGGTGACGCCGCGCATCGGTATCACTC
>JBOHSC010000182.1:0-2791 GCA_050733115.1 Gemmatimonadales bacterium | reverse complement strand
CCCTGGTCTACAACGGCCTGCCGCTGACCACACTCAGGGCGCCGGTCCAGGAGAATGTGGTGCTTGGAGTGCTCGGGTTGTGGGTTGCGGCAGCCCATGCACGGTGGCAGGGGCCGGCGGACCCATCCCGCTGGCGGGTGGAACACCTCACCAGTCTCCTTGGGGCGTACACGGTGGTCTGGCTGTTTGTCTTCGGGCTGTATATTCGCGTGCTTCCTCTGGCGGTGCAGTATCTGGTTCCCGTGGGCCTCGGCGTCGCGGCGATCCGGTGGGCCCGCCGGCGTTTCAGGACATGGGGAGTGCCGGCAATGCGCACCAACTCCTGATATAGAGAAACTCTGCGTGCAAGGAACCTCAGGCGGTAGCGTATCCATCGGCCCCGGTACCGTCCTCGGCCGGTACCGACTCGTCGAACAGATCGGCCAGGGCGGGATGGGCGAGGTATGGAAGGCCCATGACGCGCACCTGGACCGGGATGTCGCCATCAAGATGCTCCTGCGCGGTGCGCTGGGTGACGGGGGCTCCCGCGAGCGATTCCGCCGTGAGGCTCTGGTCCTTTCCCGCCTCTCCCACCCCGGCGTCGCGACCATCTTCGACTTCGATCAGCAGGACGGATTCGACTTTCTGGTCATGGAGTACGTGCCCGGCGGCACCCTCGAGTCCCGCCTCGCGAAGGGCCCGTTGGCGCTCGCCGAAGCACTCACGCTGGGTACGGCGATCGCCGAGGCCCTCGACAGCGCGCACCAGCGCGGATTCCTCCACCGCGACCTGAAACCGGGGAACGTGGTGCTCACGGCCGACGGCCACCCGAAGATTCTCGACTTCGGGCTGGCCCTGCTCCTTTCCGGCGGCAAGTCAGCGGCGAGGATGACGCAGACCGGCACCATTGTGGGCTCGATTCCATACATGGCCCCCGAGCAACTGTTTGGTGAGGTCGATGATGCGCGCACCGACATCTATGCCCTCGGCGTCATGCTCTTCGAGATGGTCACCGGACAGCGGCCATTTGAAAAGGAGCGACCGGAAGCGCTGATGTTTGCCATCATCAACAATGCCGCACCGTCGCTGCGCTCGTTCCGGTCCGATGCGCCCCCGGAGCTCGACCAGCTGCTCGCGGCGTGCCTCAGCAAGGAGCCGGCCCATCGCCCGACCACGTCGGCGGCGGTGGGCCAGACGCTGCGCGCCATCCGCGACGGCTCACGCTCGGGCGCAGTGGGCTTCCCCGCACGCGAGGTGATTCGTGCGATTGCCGTTCTCCCGCTGCGCAACGTCTCGAAAGACCCTGCACAGGAGTACTTCGCCGACGGAATGACCGAGGCGATCATCTCCGACCTCGCACGCATCAAGGCGCTTCGGGTGATCTCGCGCACCTCGGTGATGATGTACAAGGGGGCGGAGAAGTCGCTCCCCGAGATCGCGCGTGAGCTGAACGTGGACGCGGTACTCGAAGGCTCCGCGCTCCTCATCGGCAACCGGGTGCGGGTGAGCGTACAACTCGTATCCGCGCGCGCCGACCAGGCGATCTGGTCCGACCGCTTCGACCGCCAGCTCGAGGACGTGCTCGGCCTGCAGAGCGAGCTGGCCGAGACCGTCGCGCGGGAGATCGCGATCCAGCTCACGCCTACCGAGGCGACGCAGCTCGCGAAGCGGAGCCCGGTGAATCCCGAGGCGCACCTCGAGTACCTGAAGAGCCGGCACTCGTTCTTTGCCAGCTCGCCGCAGGCGGTGGAGCTGGGGCTGCGGCACGCGCGGCGCGCGCTGGAGCTGGACTCGAACCTCGCGCTCGCCTGGTCCGCGCTCGCCGACTGCCATGCCATGCGCGCGGTCCGGGGAATGGCGCCGCCCGCCGAGGCCTTCGCGGAGGCAACGGCCGCCGCGAACAAGGCGCTCGAGCTCGATCCGTTGCTGGCCGACGCGCATTCGACGCTCGGTGTCGTCCGCTCGCACTCCGGCGACCTCAGCGGCGGGCTTCGCGCACTGCAAAGGGCGATCGAGCTCAACCCCGGCCTCGCGTTCGCGCACAACCGGCTCGGGCGTCTGCTCTACTCATACGAGCGGCATGGCGAAGCGCTCGCCGCGATAAACACGTCCGTCAGGCTCGATCCTCTCTCGATGTTCATTCGCACCGGAGTGGGGGACGCGTACTACTTCGCGCGCGAGTACGAGAAGTCGGTCCTCCATTATCAGATGGCTATCGAGCTCGACCCCCGCTTCGACGGCGCACACACCGACCTCGCGCGCTCGCTCGAGGCGCTTGGCCGCTTTGACGAGGCGCGCGCGGAGTATGAGGAGGGGCGCCGCCTGTCGGGTGGCGTTGCCGGGCCGTCGTTCGGGCTGGGGCATCTCGAGGCGGCGGCCGGCAACGAAGTAGAGGCGCGTCGCATCATCGCCGAGCTCACCGGGGCGCGCTCCAGGCGGGTTGTCTCGGCGTGGGGGATCGGGGCGCTGCACGCGAGTCTGGGGAATGTGGATGAGGCGTTTCACTGGCTGGACGTGGCGGTCGAGGAGAAGGCGTCGGGGCTGATATTGCTGCGGGTGCATCCGCGGCTCGATCCGATCAGGCAGGATCCCCGCTATCGGCCGCTCGTCCGGCGAGTCGGGCTGGAGAGCGCAACGACATGAGCCGCCACGGCGACTCAGGTGCACTCGTGGAGGATTTTCCTGTTCCCGGGTTGGTTCCTGGCCAATACGCCGGCATGTCGCACCGATCCCGTCGCGCGACACAGACGCGACGCCCCCTCATGGAGGAGCCATGTCGCGTTAGAGGGCACCCCCCTCGGTAACGCATCCG
>JBOHSC010000181.1:0-7957 GCA_050733115.1 Gemmatimonadales bacterium | reverse complement strand
GGGGAGCATCGTGTACCATGAGCGACCCCGTCATCCCCGGCTGCACGACCAGACGCCGCGAGCCGAGATCGATGACCGCATGCTTGGCGCGGCGGAAGACATCCACGACGGTGGCGCCATTCAACTGTCGCAGGAGACGGCGGCGGGTCACGCCGCGGAGAACATCGTCGTGACTCAACGAGACCCGCCCGAATCGGCGGCCGAGCAGGGAGGGACGGATGTCGCGGACGATGGTTTCGACTTCGGGAAGCTCTGGCATCGCGCCGGAATCTAAACGCTTGCGCGCTCCGCCTCGCGCCAGCCGATGTCACGGCGGAACACCTTTCCTTCGAACTCGATCTTTTCCGCGGCCGCTCGGCTCCGGCGCTGGGCCTCGGCGAACTCCGGCGCCACGGCAGTCACGTTCAGCACGCGGCCACCATTGACCCGAAGTACCCCATCGGCGCCACGGGCGGTGCCGGCGTGAAAGACGGTGACGCCTTCCGGCAGGATGCCGGGAATCGTGATGGCCGCACCGCGCTTCGGGTCATCGGGGTACCCGCTCGAGGCGAGCACGGTAGTGACCGACGCCTCCGATCCGCGGCACCAGATCGGCGAGACCCCTTCGCCATGCGCCACCCGCCAGAGACAGTCGGTGAGTCCTTCCGACACGAGCGGAAGCACAACCTGTGTCTCCGGATCACCGAGGCGGCAATTGAATTCGACGACCCACGGTGTGCCGGCGCTGTCCACCATGAGGCCCGCGTAGAGGACGCCGGTGAATAGTGCGTCCCGACGACTCATCTCCTCGAGCGCCGGCACCAGGACTTCCTTCTCGACCCGGTCGAGCAGCGCGGGCGTGGCCACCGAGACCGGGCTGTACGCGCCCATCCCACCGGTGTTGGGGCCCAGGTCTCCTTCCAGCAGTCGTTTATGGTCCTGAGAAACGGGAAGCAACGTAAAATCCCGTCCGTCGGTGACGGCCAGGACCGAGATCTCTTCACCCTGGAGAAACGCTTCGACCACGACGGTCCGCCCCGCGTCCCCGAACTTCCCGTCGCCGAGCATCGCACGAACCACTCCCGCCGCCTCGCGCCGGGTGGCGCACACCACCGCCCCTTTGCCGGCGGCGAGCCCGGACGCCTTGACCACGAGCGGCTCGGGATGGCTGTCGACGTATCGCAGGGCGGCCGCGAGGTCCTGAAAGGTTTCGCTTGCCGCCGTGGGGATCCGTGCGGCGGCCATGACCTCCTTCGCGAAGGCCTTCGATGCCTCGATCTGCGCCGCGGCGCGTCCCGGCCCGAACGCGGCGCGCCCTTCCACCCTCAGCCGGTCGGCGAGGCCGAGGGCGAGCGGGATCTCGGGGCCGATGACGGTGAGATCGATGCCGTGCATGTCCGCGGCATCGGCCAGGCGGTCGTTATCGTCGGCAGGGATAGGGAGATTGGTGGCGAGCTCGGCGGTACCCGGATTGCCCGGGGCGCAGTACAGATCGGCCTCGGGGTTTTCGCGGCGGAGGGCCCAGCAGAGTGCGTGCTCGCGTCCCCCACCGCCGACAACCAGTATCCTCACGAAGATTGCTTCTGTGCGTTGCGGAACGCCTCGCGCGCCCGATCGGCGGCGCGCCTGGCGGCGTCCGCCACCTGGCTGGCGAGTTCGCGCGCCTCGCCGGCGTAGTAGCTGCCGGCCGCGCCCATGTCGTCACGCAGGGGCCGGTCAGTGGCCTCCGCCCCGCGACGCACGTACTCGCCGCGCAGGATGCGATCGTACTCTCCCGACGCCACCCACCGCTGAAGCTCCGCCGCCCGAACGGTGTGCATCGGATGAGTAAGCGCCAGCGTGCTGAGCAGCTTGTAGACGATGTCGAGCCCCTCCCCCGCCGACACGTACTCGTGGGCCTGCTCCATGAACGCGTTCACGTTGAGCGCCCCCGCGAACGCACCGCCGCGCCCGCCGCCCGCCATCTTCATGTCGAGGCTCTGGGCAGCGACCGCGTCCTGCGCCCCGATGAGGCCGGCGCGGTCGGCGGAGAGCTCGGACTTCCGCGACCACTCCAGGAACGCGAGCCGGATCGGCAGGACGGCAAGCCCGGCGATGGTGGGCAGCGCGCCGAGGCTGATCAGTGCGAGGATGGCCGCGATGGTACGGTAGAGGGCGTGCCCGCTCATCACATGCCCGAGCTCGTGCGACACGAGCACCCGGAGCTCGTCGTCGTCGAGCAGCTCGATTGCCGCGGAATGGATGACGATGAACGGCTGGTCGATGCCGTACGCCCCGGCATTGAAGAAAGGGGTCTGCGACACGTACAGCTCCGGCACCGTCGGCCAGTCGAACGTCGTCACCACCTCGTTGTGCAGGTGCCAGAGCCTGGGAAACTGGGCTGGTCCGAGCCGGACCGCGTTCCCCTGAAAGAGCAGGCGCACTCCGCGCTCTCCGCCGAGGAAGGCGAGCACCTTTCGAATGACGTCATCGACTCCTGGGACAGAACGGAGCGCCTGGAGGGCGGCGCGATCGGCGGGATGCTCCCACGACACGGCGGCGATCTGAGGAAACACCTGGCGCGGACGGGGTGCGGGCAAGGAGGTCGTCATGGTCAGCTCGAGGTTGGTGACAGCCCAACTACGGCGTGCCTACGTACTTGTTTCACTTTGTGACGCTGAGAGCGCCTGATCGAGGTCGGCCAAGAGATCGTCCGAGTCCTCGATGCCACAGCTCAACCGGACCAGGCTGTCGGTGAGTCCCATCGCCTGGCGCATGGGCGCGGGCACCGACGCGTGAGTCATGGTCGCCGGATGTCCCACCAGGCTTTCCACTCCGCCCAGCGACTCGGCGAGAGCGAAGATTCGGGTGCGCTCCACGAAGCGGCGCGCCATGGCGGGGTCGCCGAGATCGAACGAGATCATCCCGCCGAAACCGCCCATCTGCCGGCAGGCGAGTTCATGCTGCGGATGCGAGGGTAGCCCCGGATAGTAGAGCTTCCGTACCTCCGGGCGCCGGGCGAGCCATGCCGCCAAGGCGCGCCCGTTTGCGTCGTGCTGCCGCATCCGGAGCGGCAGCGTCTTGATTCCCCGAAGGGCCAGCCAGCAGTCCATCGGACCGGGCACGCCCCCGGCCGCGTTCTGAATGAAGGCGAGCCGTTCGGCCAGGTCGTCGCGCGCCGTCACCAGCATTCCGCCGACCATGTCGCTGTGGCCGGGGAGATACTTGGTGGTCGAGTGGAGGATGATGTCCGCCCCCGACTCGAGGGGCCGCTGGAAGAACGGGGTGGCGAAGGTGTTGTCCACCACGTAGAGGTAGCCGCGGCTCTGGGTGAGATCTCCCACTGCCCGGAGGTCTATCAGGTTCATCATGGGATTCGTGGGCGTCTCGCAATAGATCATGCGAGTCGCGGAGGTCACGGCCCGCTCCACGTTCCCGATGTCGCGCATATCCACGAAGGTGAAGCGCACCCCGAAGGCGGTGTACACCCGCTCCATCAGGCGGTGGGTCCCGCCGTAGACATTGTCGCCCGAGACGACGTGATCGCCGGAGCGAAGCAGCTTGAGCGCCGCGTCGAGCGCGGCGAGTCCCGAGCCGAAGGCGAAGCCGTATTCGCCGCCCTCGAGGCTCGCCACGTTCCGCTCCAGTGCCTCGCGGGTGGGGTTCTGGGTTCGGGCGTACTCGTAACCCTTGTGCTTCCCGAGTGCTTCCTGGACGTAGGTGGAGGTCTGGTAGATGGGCGTCATCACCGCGCCCGACAACGGCTCCGGAACTTGCCCGGCGTGGACCGAACGAGTGGCGAAGCGGTGGTCGTGATCGTGCGGCAGGATCCGCGTCATCTGTGGCCGGTCGAGTGAGGGTCCGAGAAGCGTAATGGCGCGAGCGGTTCGGTTGAAGAGGGGGGCCGTACCCGGTTAGCTTCGATCCGTGAGTAATCCCCAATCCGACAGCATGGCCGCGCGCTGCCTCATCGTCGATGATGATGATCAGGTGCGGCAAAGCCTGGCGCGGGTCATCGAGGCTCATGGCCTGGCGGTGGCGCAGGTCTCCTCGGGCGTGGACGGCCTCGCACTGCTCCGGGAGCACGGTGAGGTCCCGCTGTGCATCTCCGATATTCAAATGCCGGGGATGGACGGCGTAGCCTTCCTCCGGGAGGCGCTGGGTCTCTACCCCGACATGGCCGTGATCATGCTCACCGGCGTGTCCGAGGTGTCGACGGCGGTCGAGTGCCTCAGGATCGGGGCGCTCGACTACCTCTCGAAGCCGGTCATGGTGGAGGAGGTCTGGGCCCGGGTGGACAAGGCGCTGGAGAAGCGCGACCTCGTCCTCAAGAACCGGTACTACCAGGCCAATCTCGAGGGGCGCGTCAGGGAGCTCGACCGGCTCAACAAGCAGTCGCTCATCAACGGCGTGCAGATGCTCGTGCACGCGCTCGAAGCGAAGGATGCCTACACCAGCGGCCACTCCGCCCGGGTCGCGCGCTACGCCGTCAAGACGGCGGTGCAGCTTGGCTACACCGGCGACCGCCTCGAGCACATCCGTCTCGGCGGTGAGCTGCACGACATCGGCAAGATCGGCACCCGGGAGGACATCCTCAACAAGCCGGGTCCGCTGAGCCCCGAAGAGTTCGAGCACATCAAGGCGCACTCGGCACTCGGCGCGCGCATTCTCGCCCCGTTCCTCTCCGAGTCGCCCATCGTGCTCGGCATCGTTCGCTCCCACCACGAACGGGTCGACGGCGCCGGCTTCCCCGACAATCTTGCGGCAGACCAGATCCCGGTCGAAGCCCGCATCGTCGCGGTGGTCGATGCGTTCGATGCGATGACGACCAACCGGGCCTATCGTCCCTCGCGCACGCCGGTGGATGCGATAAAGGAGTTGCGCCGCTGTTCCGGTGCGCACTTTGATCCACGAGTGGTAGAGGCATTTCTCAGAGCCTTCAGCGACGTGTCCGCCCTGCCCATTTCCATCTGACAGCCGCCCAGGCACCGGTCCCGATGTCCGATACACTCATGATCAGCGTTTCCGGAATGCGGGGCCACGTCGGGACCGATCTCACGCCTGAGCTCGTAGCCAGACACGCCGCCGCGTTCGGAGCGTGGGTTCGCGAGTCGGCATCGATCGCGGGTGGCCACAGGCCGGCCGTGGTCCTCGGCCGCGACTCCCGCACGAGCGGACCGATGTTCTCGCGCGCGGCTGCTGCCGGTGTGATGTCAGTGGGTGTGGACGCTATCGAGCTCGGCGTGGTGCCGACGCCCACGGTTCAGATGGCGGTGGAGCATCACCACGCCGGTGGCGGGCTGATTCTCACGGCCAGCCACAACCCGATCGAGTGGAACGCACTCAAGTTCGTGGGGCCCGACGGAATTTTCCTCGACGCGGAAGCGGGGGAGAGGGTCCGCGGGCTGGCGGAGGAGGGACCTCCCAGGATGGGTTGGAAGGGGCTGGGCGAGGTGCGGGAGGATGGGGAGGCCGTCTCCCGCCATCTCGACGCCATCCTGGCGCTGTCCATGATCGACGTCACCGCCATCCGGCGGCACCGATTCCATGTTGCTCTCGACTGCGTGCGGGGTGCCGGCGCCATCGCCATGCTCCCCCTGCTCGAGCGGCTCGGCTGCCGGGTGAGTGGCATCAACCTCGAAGCCGACGGTCTCTTCCCGCGTGCGCCCGAACCGGTGCCGGGTAACCTCGGCGAGCTGGGCCGGCTGGTACGGGAGTCGGGCGCGGCGGTAGGCCTGGCGGTCGATCCCGATGTCGACCGTCTGGCGCTGGTGGACGAGACGGGGCGGGCGATCGGTGAGGACTACACGCTTGCCTTCGCCATCCGGGCGGTGTTGGATGGACGCAGCAGTAAGGCAAAAGACACGACAGTGGTGGTGAACCTCTCGACCAGTCTGGTTGTTGAGGACGCAGCGAGGAGTGTCGGAGCGCGGGTTCTGCGCGCGCCGGTAGGCGAGGCCAACGTGGCCAGAGCCATCAGGGACCACGGCGCCGTCATTGGCGGCGAAGGTAACGGCGGTGTCATGTTTCCGGGGCTCCACATCGGCCGGGACGCACCTCTGGGTGTGGCCTTGATCTTGCATCTCCTTGCCACGACTGGGGTAACGGTATCGCAGATGGTTGCAGCGGCGCCCCGGTACACCATCGTGAAAGCGAAGGGCCCGCGCGGTTCGGAACTGCGGCCGATGTACCACCGGCTGCGGCAGCGGTTTCCGGACGCGGAGCCGGACGAGAGGGATGGACTGAGACTCTCGTGGAAGGATCGCTGGCTGCACGTGCGGCCTTCCGGCACCGAGCCGATCGTCCGTCTGATTGCTGAAGCTCCTACCGCCGCCGATGCCGAAAGCTTGGTATCGGCCGCTCGAGAACTCTTGCACTGAGGCAGGTCGCGATGTGTGGTATCGTCGGCTATATCGGGCCACGGCAGGCGGCGGGATTGATCATTGAGGGGCTGCGACGTCTCGAGTATCGCGGGTACGATTCTTCGGGAATCGCGGTGGTGAACGGCTCGGGACTCAAGATCGCGAAGGCGGCAGGCAAGCTCACGGTGCTCGAGCAGGAACTGAAGGACAACATGCCGGTCGGCACCATCGGCATCGGGCACACTCGCTGGGCCACGCACGGCGCGCCCACTTCCACGAACGCGCATCCACACACCGATCAGTCCGGACGGATCGCCCTGATCCACAACGGGATCATCGAGAACTCGAGCGCCATCCGTAAGGCTCTCGAGCAGCGCGGCCACACGTTCAAATCCGAAACCGACACCGAAGTGCTTGCGCACCTCGTGGGCGAGTTCTACCAGGGCAACCTCGAGGAGGCGCTTGCCGCCGCCCTCCGCGACGTGGACGGCGCCTACGGTCTGGCGCTGATCTCTTCCGAGGAGCCGGGTGTGCTGGTGGCTGCCCGCAAGGGCTCGCCTCTTCTGGTGGGTGTGGGCGAGAACGAATTCTTCGTCGCCTCCGACGCTTCGCCGCTGCTGCAGCACACCCGCTCGGTGGTATACCTCGACGACGGCGAGCTGGCGGTCCTCACCCGCGACGGCTACCGGGTGCGCAACCTCGAGATGACGCGGATCAGCAAGCCGGTCAACCAGATCGACTGGGACCTGGCCATGGTCGAGCGCAACGGCTATCCGCACTTCATGCTGAAGGAGATCTGCGAGCAGCCCGAGAGCCTCTGCAATACGCTGCGAGGACACCTCCTCGACGATGAGGGGACGGCTCGCGTCACCGGTCTCAACCTGACCGACGAGCAGCTCAAGGGGGTCGAGCGGATCATCATCACGGCCTGCGGCACCTCATGGCACTCCGCGCTCATCGGCGAATACATGCTCGAGGAAATGGCGCGGGTTCCGGTCGAGGTCGAGTACGCCTCCGAGTTCCGCTACCGCAATCCGGTGGTAGATCAACGGACGCTGGTCATCGGCATTTCCCAGTCGGGTGAGACCGCCGATACCCTCGCCGCCATCCGCGAAGCCAAGCGGCGCGGCGCCCGCACCATCGGCCTCGTGAACGTCGTCGGCTCCACCATCGCGCGCGAGGTGGACGGCGGCATTTATCTCCACGCCGGTCCCGAAGTCGGCGTGGCAAGCACCAAGGCGTTCACCAGTCAGGTGGCCGCGCTCGCGCTGGTGACGCTCCGCATCGCCCGGCTTCGGAACCTGAGCATCCTTCAGGGCCGCCAGTTCATTCACGCACTCCGGCAGCTCCCCGACCAGATCGCGCAGATCCTCGAGCGCGCCGCCGAGGTCGAGCAGCTCGCGGAGCGCTTCCTCGGGCAGACGAACAACGCCCTCTATCTCGGCCGCGGTGTGAACTTCCCCGTGGCGCTCGAGGGCGCGCTCAAGCTCAAGGAAATTTCCTACGTCCACGCCGAGGGTTACCCCGCGGCGGAGATGAAGCACGGGCCGATCGCCCTCTTCGACGATAACGTGCCGGTCATCGTATTGGCGCCGCCGGGCGAGCTCTTCGAGAAGACCCTTTCGAATGTCGAGGAG
>JBOHSC010000180.1:0-2405 GCA_050733115.1 Gemmatimonadales bacterium | reverse complement strand
CCGTCGGTCGTGCGAAACAGTGCGGCATCTTCAACGCCGGCGTAAACGGTTTCCGGATCGGTCAGCGACGGCTCCAAGTGCCAGACTCGCTTAAACTCCCAGGGGTGCTGGGTGCCGTCGTACCACTGGTGGGTGCCGGGAACGCCGTCATAGGCGAACTTGTTGCCGACCGGCTCCCAGGTCTTGCCCGCGTCGTCCGACCGCTGGATCTGCTGACCGAACCAGCCGCTCGACTGTGACGCGTACAGCCGGCTCGGGTCGGCGGGCGATCCCTTGACGTGGTAGATCTCCCACCCGGCGAAATGCGGGCCGCTCACCTTCCAATTCTTGCGCTTGCCGTCGGACGTCAGGACGAACGCACCCTTGCGTGTACCAACGAGCACCCGTACTCCACTCATCCTTTGCTCCTTTCCGAAAATGCTCGAACGCTCTACGTCCGGCCCGCTGCCTCGAGCCCTCAGCACAACGTACTCACGCAGTGCAATCTCCGGGAGCCGCCCGAGTGTCACGCCGCCCGGCAGCCGCCGCGTTATTTTCAGGAGCCCGGCAACCTGCCCGGTGCCGGCGCACCGAGCCCACGATGACCGGGAGACCCCGGCAGACACAGATAACCACGGTCAGCCAGGCGAACACCTGGAGTACGGCCACCATCGGCGATACGACGGCAGTCCAGGTCGTCCCGGCGGGAAAGCCCGAGAGGGCGCGGGCGAGCGCCAGACCGCAGAATGTCGCGACCTTGCTCACCGAGTATGCGACTCGCATTGCCGGCGAGGCAACGAGGAAACGGGCGATCGGGGATCGATGCTGAGCGAATGGCGCCGTCCCCTGACCGACGCCGACGCTCCTGAGTGCGTCGGTGAGTGTCGTCCGCGCCACGACGATCAGCGGAATGCCGAGCGAGATCAGGCGAAGGTCGGCGAAGCACACCCAGAGGATCGTCTCATAGGTGCGATCAGCGGCGATGTCGAGCACACTCCCGAAGAGACTGGTCTGGCCGGCCCTGCGCGCCACCACGCCGTCCACGGTGTCCAGCATGAGTCCGAGGAAGAGCAGCGCAACTCCGGCCAGCTGGATCGCAGGCGGCGCGTGATAGAGAATCATCACGCTCGCCAGCAGCAGAGGGAATCGCGAGAGGGTAATCCAGTTGGCCAGCAAGGCGCACCTCCGTCGGCTGATCGTTCCTGGGAGGATGCCAGGCCGACGTCCTCTGTCCGTGACCTGCGGGGGAGGAATGCGTGGGGCGCAGAATCGCGGGACCAGGGAGAACCGGGCACCCATGGCTGAGCTTGCACAGTTCGCGCTGATCACGGTGGCGTCGGTGCTCTTCATCGTCGATCCGTTCGCGGCGATCCCGACCTATCTCGTCATAACGCGCACCGAGTCCCCAGCCGAGCGGCGGCGGACTGCGCTCCGCGCGTGCGTTGCGATGACGGCACTCCTCGCGGCCTTCGCCGCCGTGGGGAGGCTGCTCTTCCAGGCGCTTGGCATCACCCTCCCGGCCTTTCGGGTCGCGGGAGGTCTGATTCTCGGGCTGGTGGCGCTCGACATGCTCCGCGGCCAGCGCAGCACGCAGGAGGGGCGGCCCGAGGTCACTGAGGGCGAGGCGAAGGACGACGTGGCCCTGACGCCCCTCGCGATCCCTATTCTGGCTGGTCCCGGCGCGATCTCGACTGTCATGGTTCTCAACGGGGAGGCGGCGTCATGGGCCCATCGCGTCATCGTGTTCGGCGCGATCGTCGTCACCGGGGTCACGTCATACATCTGCCTGCGCCTCGGTGAACGTCTCGTGAGCAGTCTGGGGCAAACCGGCATCAGGGTGCTCACGCGCATCATGGGCTTGCTGCTGGCGGCGGTGGCTACCCAGTTCGTACTCACCGGCGTGCGGGAGGCAATGGCGCGGTGAAGGTCGCGATCTTCGGTGCCACCGGAATGGTCGCGTCGGCGGGAATGAGCGAGGGTGCGCCGCTCTTTCCAGGATACGTGACGACCACCGCGAACGTGGGCCGGGCCCTGATCCAGCTGGCGGCCCAGGGCTATCCGCAACGGATCATTTACCGCGCCGACATCAACCGGCTGGCTCTCGAGAGCACACTTCACGCCTCGGTGACCAATGCACCCTGACGGGAAAGTCCCTTGGACGGCACCGCCCTCGCGCGCGGACTACGGTCTCGATGCGCCCCCTGTCGTCCGGAACCTGCTGGTGGCGGCGGTCTTTGGCCTGGGACTCTGGGCGAGTGCCGCCGCCCATCTCTGGTCGGGCGCCATACGGGTGCCGCTCGGAGCGGATGAATTGCGGGTGATCGTGGCGCCGGCGGGGGTGTCGATCGGTGTCGCCTGTCTGGCCATGGCGCTCTGGATGATCTGGTCGAGCCGCATCGGCAAGGTGCGCGAGCGCGAGCGTCTCC
>JBOHSC010000179.1:0-3677 GCA_050733115.1 Gemmatimonadales bacterium | reverse complement strand
ATGCCGAGGCTCTCGACGAGCGCCGTGCCAGAGGACTCGTGGCACATGTTGGAGCAGTCGGGCAGGTTGTTGGTTCCGAACTGCCGCGCGAACAGCTGGTAGAGGAATGCGGCTTCGTTGCTCGCCCTGCCCGAGGTGTAGAACGCCGCCCGGTCGGGGCTCGAGAGCGCCCGAAGCTCGCCGCCGATGAGGTTGAAGGCCTCGTCCCAGCCGATCGGCTCGTAGTTGGCGCAACCCTCCCGCCTCAGCATCGGCTCGGTGAGCCGGCCCCGCCCGTTGAGCCACTCGTCGGACTGCGCCGCCAGCTGGTCCACCGACCACTCCCGGAAGAACTCCGCGCCGATCCGGTGGCGCGACCCCTCATCGGCCATCGCCTTGGCGCCGCTCTCACAGAACTCGAAACGATGCCGCTCGCCGTCGGGCGAGGGCCAGGCACAACTCTGGCAATCGAACCCGTCCTTCTGATTGACGGCGAGAAACGCGCGCATCGTGTCGCGGACGCCGAGCCTCGGAAGAGCGACCCTGAAAGAGTTGGCGATGGCGGTGAGCCCCGCGGCGGTCCTGGTTGGAGTGGTGATCGTGACCGGCTCGGTCTCGATCGGCGGCTGGGCCAGAAGCGCCGCCGTCTGGGCGGTCGCCGTTGCCTCGCAGCAGCGATCGATGGCCGATTGCAACGCCGGCGCTGGTGTGGCCCCCGTCGGTCGGGGTGCATGAGTGGGGAAGAAACCGGCAGCCAGCAGAGAAAAGGTGTCGACGCCGGGAGCGACTGCACCGGGGCCACTGTGAGCGCTATCTGACACGGCAGGACCTCGCGTTACGAGCCGGGAACGATTCCCTCGCTGAAGCGTAACATAGATGCGGGCACAGCGGTGCGCCTCGCCGTGAGATGCGACACGTTGCTCGCAGGCAGGTGCGCCGGTATGATTGCTCTCCGCCGTCAAAGGGGAGGTGGGCCATGCTGCTCAAGCACCTCCAGTACCTCACCGTGCTCGCCCGTGAGCGACATTTCGCGCGCGCGGCGGCCGCGTGCAACGTTACCCAGCCCACACTCTCCGCCGGCATCAAGCAGCTCGAGGAGCAACTCGGCTTGCTCGTGGTTCAGAGAAGTCAGCGATTCGAGGGGCTTACCGCGGAAGGCGAGTGCGTGCTGGCCTGGGCGCAGCGCATCACCGCCGACGCCGAAAGCCTGGAGCAGGAAGCCAGCCGGCTCCGGCAGGG
The DNA here is from genome assembly GCA_050733115.1 of Gemmatimonadales bacterium. Taxonomy (GTDB): domain Bacteria; phylum Gemmatimonadota; class Gemmatimonadetes; order Gemmatimonadales; family GWC2-71-9; genus CAVVWJ01. The sequence goes on along the minus strand of JBOHSC010000179.1, from coordinate 2,459 downwards.
ACTCGTCGGCCGCCTCCGGCTCGGCGTCGTTCCAGCGGCGTTGCCGGCGGTGCCGATCCTCGCCTCTCCTCTCGCCCATCGTCACCCGGGTGTCACGATCACGGTCCTCTCGACCAGCTCGGCGGACATCCAGTCGGGACTCGACGAGTTCCGACTCGAGGCCGGACTCACCTATCTCGACAACGAGCCGCCCTCGCACGTGCGCGCAATTCCGCTGTATCGCGAACAGTATCTGCTGATCACTCCGGCCGGGACCGAGCTCGCCGGCCGGAGCCGCGTCACCTGGCGCGAGGCCGCCTCGCTGCCGCTCTGCCTGCTCACTCCGGACATGCAGAACCGCCGGATTCTGAACGCCCATTTCGCGGAGGCGGGGGCGCTGGCCAGTCCCGCGCTGGAGACCAATTCGGTCTTCGTGCTGTGTGCACTGGTGCGCTCCGGCTACTGGTCGAGCGTGTTGCCGCACGGATTCCTGCCGATGCTCTCGGGCGCTGGGGGAATATCGATCATTCCGCTGGAGGGTGCCGCTGCGGCGCACACGGTGGGATTGGTGGTCTCGGACCGCGACCCGCTTCCACCCACGGTCACGGCACTTCTCGACAGTCTCGCCGGACTCGACTGGTCACCGGCGGCGGGACCGGTCTGACCCGGCCACTCTACCCGGCCTGGGCCTCGACGAGTCGCTCAGGGTGGGTGTACACGGTGAGCCGGCCCCGCCGGGCAAAGCCGACCAGCGTAAGCCCCGATTGCATGGCGACCCGGACCGCCAGCCCGGTCGGGCCCGAAATCGCGGCCAGCAGGGGAGCGCCGAGAACGGTGGCCTTCTGAACCATCTCGAAGCTGGCGCGGCTGGTGACCACGATGAACCCCGTCTTCGGATCGACCCCCGCCGTAATGGCCGCGCCCACCAGCTTGTCGAGCGCATTGTGCCGGCCAACGTCCTCGCGCATCAGCTCCAGGGTCCCGTCGGTCCGGGCCCACCCGGCGGCGTGCACGGCGCCGCTCGCGGCGTTGAGGGGCTGGTTGTCGGCCAGCGAATCGAGTGCCTTCTGCACGGCCGACACGGCGATGCTCGGGCCGGCGGCCACGGGGTGGATTTGCTTGAGGACTGCATCGACGCCGTCGGCGCCGCAGATGCCGCATCCGGTGCGGCCGGTGAGCCGCCGGGTCCGCTCCCCGATGACGGCGGCGCAACGGGCCGCCACCGTCGCCTGGATTTCCACCCCCCGGCTGTAGCGCACGACCTCGACGCCCTCGAGATCGGCCGGCGACTGGATCAGCTCCTCGGTGAGGCTGAACCCGAGGGCGAAGTCCTCGAGGTCTGCCGGGGTGGCCATCATGACCACGTGGGGAATTCCATTGTAGACGATGGCGACCGGCGTCTCCTCGACGATCCGCTCATCCTGCTCCGTCCGCACGCCGCCATCCCAGCGGACGGTGGGGTAGTCGAGGAGTGACCCGGCGTACCCCAGTCGGTAGAGTCCCATGGGGTCGTGGAGCCGCTCGATGTTCGCGTCCGTCATGACGATCCTCCATGGGAAGAGTGCGTACCGGCGCGGGAGAGGATAACTTAAGTTAGCGCAACGAGCGGAAGGCCACTTTCCCTGATAGATCCCATCTATCGGTTGATTTAAGTGGTGAATTGGCGGGAGTTTGCGCGGCCGGCCACGTTTCACCAAGCTGGGGACACCCGAAAGGAAAGGCATGGCGTGCACCCGTCCATTGGGCTGTCTCGTCGGAGAGTGTTACAATGATTGACCGCACTACATGGGTCGATGTGGTAGACCGGGTGCTCGTCCGGCTGCACACCGTGCCCGGGGGCCTGATTCCGATTCTGCACGCGATCCAGGAAGAGCTCGGATACATTCCCCCCGAAGCGGTACCGGTCATCGCCGACGGATTGAATCTCTCCCGGGCCGAAGTTCACGGAGTGGTCTCGTTCTATCACGACTTCCGCTCCGAGCCGCCCGGCCGACACGTGGTCCACGTGTGCCGGGCGGAGTCGTGTCAGGCCGTCGGCGCCGAGGCGCTCTTCGCGCACGCCTGCGTGCGACTGGGCGTCGAGACCCACGGCACGAGCGCCGACGGTGCGGTGACGCTCGAGCCGGTGTACTGCCTCGGCAATTGCGCTCTCTCGCCCGCGGTCATGGTCGACCGGAACGTCTACGGGCGGGTCTCGCCCCGGCGCTTCGACGCCATTCTCGAATCGCTCCAGGGGGCCGGATGACCCGCGTCTTCGTGCCTCGCGACTCGGGCGCGCTGTCGGTGGGCGCCGAGGACGTCGCGCGCGGCATCGCGGCCGAAGCAGTGCTCCGCGGTGTGGCCGTGGAGCTCGTGCGGAACGGGTCCCGCGGGTTGTACTGGCTGGAACCCTTCGTGGAAGTCGAGACGGCCGGCGGACGCATCGCCTACGGACCGGTCACCGAGAGTGACGTCGCCGGTCTCTTCCAGGGGGGCTTTCT
>JBOHSC010000178.1:0-5923 GCA_050733115.1 Gemmatimonadales bacterium | reverse complement strand
CGCCGATCCCGATCGACCTAGGCCTTTGAGGAGAACCCATGTTCGGCTACGACTGGCCCCGCCTTCACGCCGCCCTGAACGACCTGCCCGCCGCCCTGCTGCTCGTGGCGGTCGTGTTCGACGTCCTCGCGGCGATCACCAAGCGGGCCTCTTTCCGCGTCGCCGGCTTCTGGACCATGGTCGTCGGAGCATTCGGTGGGGTGCTGGCCGTGCTCTCGGGGTTGCAGGCAGAGGAGCACATCGCCCACGGCGAGGCGGTTCACAAGATCATGGCGACGCACGAGAAACTCGCCTTCGTGACGCTCGGCATCTTCGCGGTGCTGGCGGTCTGGCGGATTTTCCGGGAGAGCAAGATGGGCAACGGCGAGCGCAACCTCGCCCTGCTGCTATCCGTCTGCGGCCTCGGTGTGCTCCTGGCCACCGCCGCGGAGGGCGGGAAGCTCGTCTTCGAGCACGCCGCCGGCATTCCGACCAACGTGCTCCAAACCGAGATCCACGAGCGGTCGGAGGGGCACCACCATCATGGCGGAAAAGGCGAGGAGGCCGAAGAGGACTCCACTGCCGCCGCCGTCGACAGCGCCGCGCCGAACGGCGGGCACAGCCACCCGCCCGGCACGCCGCCGCACAAGGAATGAGGATGAGAGTCGCGCGGGTGGCGGCGCTAGTGGTGCCGGGGGTGATCGCCTGTCAGCCCGGCACTACCCGGCCGTCATTTACACCCCTGCCTGAGGCCGAGATGGTCGAGGTGCGCCTGCAGCCCCTGGAGGCCACGAAGCGGCTCGCCGAGGCCTTCGAGGCCGACTCGATCCCACCGCGGCGCATCGAGCTGCAGGACGGCTACATCGAGAGCCACTGGTTCGATTCGGCGACCGGCCAGCCGGCAACGGCGCGGCCCATCGGCACCCGGGTCGTCAGGGTACGGGCGTGGGCCGACCCCGGCCGGCCCGGCTTCACACTGCTCATCGCGGAGTCCGTCTACCGGCCGGTGGCCGATCCCTCGCTTCCGCCTCGCGAGCTGGAGCGGGAGCTGCCCAGGGAGCATCCCGTCGCCGCCAAGGTGCGGGCCGCGCTGCAGGATCTGGTAAAGAAGTATGGGGGGCCACCGGCCGCCGAGCCGGTTCAGCCGGGCGCCAGGCAGGGAGAGAGTTCAACGCCGCCCGAGGATACGCCGCCGCCGCAGGATGAGCCCTAGCTAGACGACATACGCCCTGACCCAATCCTCGAGTTGCCCGAGGTTGAGCAGGGCGTCCTTGCAGGGGCCGGAGGGCAGCGTCATCGTGAGTCCGAGCACCGGCACTTTGCCGGCCACGTCGTGCAATCCACTCACCATGTCTCGCTCGCACGCCACCGCCACTACCGCGCGGGGACGGCGCTCGCGTATGACCCGGCGGGCGAGCTGCCCGCGCGTTGCGACGAACACCGGCACTCCGTACTTGCCGGCAATCCCGAGCACGCCATCGAGCGTTTCTTTGGAAAGGCAGCGGGGGATAAGGAGAAGGAGTTCTCCCTTGCCAACCTTCCGTCCGCGGAGCAAGGCGAGCGCATTGTAGACCTTGACCGAGGCGTTCTCGACCCAATCCCTGCGGCCGAAGCGGCCGGCGATTCCCGACGTGTGCCGCATGAGGGACAGCAGGGGCCCGCGCTCCGCGAGCGACTCGGGGAGCAGCGCCCTGCCGGTCTTATATGAAAGGAAGAGAACGCCCCACCACGCCCAGAGCATGACGCCGAAGGCGAGAAGGGCGATCCAGAGCGTGCGGGCGAGGAGCGGGTGCAGGCTGGCAATGCGAGGGTGCAGGAGGAAGAGAATTCCCGTGGCTAGACTCATACCCGCCGCAAGCGCCGCCGCCGACCAGCCGAAGAAGAGCCCCGGGTCGGAATCGAAGTCGCCCCGGTTGGGCAGCGGCTTTCCGTCCCACTCGTCCCACTCGTGGCCGAGTCGGCGATCGACATCTATGTGGATGAGTTGGGCCCGGGGGGTGTCCGGCATACCCGAACAAGATAGTTAGCTTTTGCCCATGCTGCCTCCCCCGGCCATCCGAGGACTATTCCGCACTGACCGCCGCGCCCGAGCCGCCTACGCCGAGGGCGCGGGGATCTATCGCATCCTTCCGGCGGCCGTGTGCGTGCCCGCCGATAGCGAGGACGTCGCGTCGGTGATGCACTGGGCCGCCACCCACAACGTGAGCCTGGTGCCGCGCGGCGCGGGCAGCGCGATGGGTGGCGGCAACGTGGGCGAAGGCGTGATTCTCGATCTCACCGCGCTCCCACACCGCCTGGAGCTCGACGCTGCCCGGCGACTCGTGAGGACCAGTGCCGCCGTGCGGGTGGCGGAGCTCAACTTCGCGGCCGACGCCGCCGGGCTCCGCCTGCCACCCGATCCATCGAGCGGCGCCTGGGCTACGGTGGGCGGCGTGGTCTCGACCAATGCCGCCGGCGCCCGCTCGGTGCGCTATGGCAGCATGCGGCGCTGGGTCGAGGCGGTCGAACTGGTGACGGCGGAGGGCGAGCTGGTCGAGCTTCGCCGCAGCTCGCGGCCCGTGGCGCGGGTGCTCGCGCGCTTCGAGGCGGAAGCGGCACCGCTCATTCAGGCGGCCTCGGACGAGATCGCCGCCCGTTTCCCGCGGACGCGCAAGAACTCCTCCGGCTACGCCCTCGATCACTATCTCGCCACCGGCGATCCGCTCGATCTCGTGATCGGTGCCGAAGGCACGCTCGGCGCGATCACTGCCGTCGAGTGGCGGCTCGACGACGTCCCGGCCGCACGGGGCGGTCTCAAGGTCTCTCTCAGGTCGCTCGACGCGCTGGCGGAGGTGGTCGCTGCGCTCCTCCGCTCCGATCCGTCTGCGGTGGAGCTCCTCGACCGCACCTTCCTGGAGATGGTGGGTGAGGGCGGTGCGGAGGCGGTGATCCTCGTCGAGCTGGAGCGGGCGACCCCGCAGGAGGTGCGCGCCGCGGTCGCCGCGGCAGCCAAGCTGGTGCGCCCTTGGGCATCGGGCGTGGACACCGCCCTCACCGCCGACGCGGCGCAGCGCCTCTGGTCGCTCCGCCACGCAGCGAGCCCGATCCTCGCCGGCCTGCCCGAGGAGCGGCGCTCGCTCCAGGTGATCGAGGACGCCTGCGTCCCCGTCGAGCGCATGGGGGAGTACGTGCGTGCCGTGAGGGAGTCGGCGGCTGCGCGTGGAATCCCCGTCGTGATCTTCGGCCACGCGGGCGACGGCCACGTTCACGTGAACCTGCTCCCGCGCGTCACCGATCCGGGGTGGGAGGCGAGTGTCGCGATCCTCCTGGAGGAAGTCACCGACGTGGTCGTGGCACTCGGCGGAACCCCCTCCGGCGAGCACGGCGACGGGCGCCTCCGCGCTGCGCTCCTCCCCCGCATCTACGGCCCGAACATCGTGGCGCTATTCGAGCGGGTAAAACGGAGTTTCGATCCGGTAGGAATTCTCAATCCCGGCATTATCCTTCCTTCCGGCGAGCCGCCGGTCAGTCGTCTCAAGGTCGGCTCGCAGGCCATTCCACTTCCAGACGATATCGGGTCCGGGCTCCGCCGGATCGAGCAGAAGGCGGGGTATGCGAGGAACCGGCTGGAATTGGCGTAGAAGCACGAGGCGTCGCGGGTCGTGCCGGAGTGGCGCCCCGACCGTAACCCGTAACCCGTAGCCCGAGCCCATGGACATCCTCCGCCAACCCCGCGTCACCCTCATCGCCCGTCCCCAATTCATCGAGCCTGGCCACCTGCCGGTGGCGTGGAAGGGAGAATCCACCGACGGCGAGCGGATTGCGGAGTTCGCCGGGCGGCTCTGCTACATGAGCCAGCACAACCCCGCCGGCCGGACCACTGCCGACTACCTCCGCAACATTCTCCGGCAGGGCCACGGCTCGGTCTTCGAGCATTCGACCTTTGTGGTGCTGATCGAGGGGATCTCGCGCTCCTGCAGCCACGAGCTGGTGCGCCACCGGGCGGGGTGGGGGTGGTCGCAGCTCTCCCAGCGCTACGTGGACGAGTCCCACGCGGCGTTCGTCATGCCCCCGGCGGTGATCGGCGACGCGCAGCTCGAGGCGGAGTGGACCGCCCAGGTGACGGCCGCGCAGGCGGCATACGTGACGGCGGTGGGACGGCTGATGGAGCGCTATGCCGGCGTCCCGGACGCGATCCACCGCCGGAAGATGGCGCGGGAGGCGGCGCGAAGCGTGCTGCCCAACGCCACCGAGGTGAAGATCGTCGCGAGCGCGAACGTCCGCGCCTGGCGCACGATGCTCGAGCTTCGGCTCGGCGAGGGTGCGGAGCTGGAGATCCGCCGCATGGCGGTCGTCTGCCTCCGCCTGCTGCAGCAGGAGGCGCCTGCCCTCTTCGGCGATTTCACCATCTACACCACGGCCGACGGGAGCGAGGCGGGGCAAGTGGAATTTCACAAAGTCTGAGGTCGAAACCGGAAGGTCGAGGGTCCGGAGGCCTTCGACTTTCGATTCCCGGCTTTCGACTTCTTCCCAAAAACCTATTGTGTACCCGAACGCTTTTTCTTACTTTATGATTGTCGAATTCACCTCGTCTTGGCTCGTCTCTCGCGGACGGCCTTTTTTGTAGAGGGGCACCTTTGGCAGTTCGGATCGGACTAGCCTTCAATCTCAAGCCCGAGGCGCCGGCAAACCCAGCCGGGGCGAACGCCGACTCCCCTCCCTCCGACGAGCCTCCCAGTCGGTCTCTCCGCGCCGATCTCCACCAGCCCGATCTCTACGCCGAGTGGGACGAGCCCGCCACCATCGACGCGGTGGAGAGCGCACTCGAGAGCGTCGGCACCGTCTATCGCCTCGAGGCCAACGCCTCCTTCCCCTCGCGGCTCGCGCTCATCCGTCCCGACTTCGTCTTCAACGTCGCCGAAGGATTGTATGGCCCCAACCGCGAAGGCCACGTTCCGGCCATCTGCGAGTTCCTCGGCATCCCCTGCCATGCCTCCGATCCGCTGACCCTCGGCCTGGCGCTCGACAAGCGCCGCGCCAAGGAGGTGCTCGCCTATCATGGCGTGCCCACGGCGCCGTTCGTCCTCGCCCATAGCGCCGACGAAGCCCGCGCGGTGCAGCTCCCCTTCCCGCTCTTCGTGAAGCCCGCATTCGAGGGCAGCGGCAAGGGTGTGAGCGCCCGGAGCGTGTGCAAGACGCGCGCACAGCTCGTCCGGCAGGTCTCGAATCTCCTCGCGACCTACTCCGAGCCCGTGCTCATCGAGACCTATCTGCCCGGCCCCGAGTTCACCGTCGCCGTGCTCGGCAACGGCGACGAGGCCCGCTGCCTGCCCATCGTCGGCATGCGATTTGATACGCTGCCCAAGGGTGCCCCGCCGATCTACGGCTACGAAGCGAAGTGGCTGTGGGACTCGCCGAGCCATCCATTGGAGATCTTCGACTGCCCGGCCCGAATTTCCGAAGCACTGGCCGAGGACGTCCGCGCCGTCGCTCTGGCGGCCTATCACGCCCTGGAATGCCGCGACTGGTGCCGCGTCGACATCCGCTGTGACGCCACCAATCGCCCCATGGTCGTCGAACTGAACCCCCTGCCGGGCATTTTGCCTGACCCGCGGGACAATTCCTGTTTCCCAAAGGCCGCTCGCGCCGCCGGGATCAGTTACGACGATCTGATCCGCACCGTCGCCGATATTGCCTGGCGCCGGATCAGCGGTCGATCACTCCTGGCGGAGGTAGCCTGATGCGTGTGGCGATTTTGTACGATGCCGGAAGCGACGAGTGGAGCCCGCAGGACGTGGCCGCCGTGGTGGGCAACGTCCACGAGATCCGGGACGTGCTCCGCCGCCGGGGTCATGAGGTGGAGCTCCTCCCCGTCCGCCTGGGTGACTTCCGCTGGCTCTCCCGCGTCCGGCGGTCCGACCTCGTCTTCAACCTGTGCGAGGGCATCAACGGCCACGCGCGGTAC